>CANFIV010000186.1 GCA_947446935.1 Sphingomonadaceae bacterium
AGCTTCTCTGAGAGATACGCGGCAAGCGTCTTGTGCGTCGCATGGGTGAGCAGGACGCCGATCAGATTGGTCTCGCCCGTCTTGTAGACCCATTTGGTCCCGGGCTCCGCCTCACGCGGGAGCTTGGCGAGATAGGCGAGCGTGGGATCGACGCCCGGCGTGATCACGGTGGCCGCACCCGCATTGGCGACATCGGAATGAGGATCGGAATAATCCTCGTTCCATTTAACCCCCGAGGTCATGGTCAGCACGTGCCGGATCGAGACGCCTTCATAGGCCGAACCGGCGAGTTCGGGCAGGTAGCGGGTGATCGGATCGTCGAGCGACTTGATATAACCGTCCTTGACCGCGGCGCCGACGAGAGTCGAGGTGACCGACTTGGCGACGGAAAAGGACGTCCAACGGTCCTGTTGGCGAAAGCCCAGCGCATAGCGCTCGAGCCGCACGCGCCCGTCCTGCAGCACGAGCACGCCGGCGACATGCTCATCCGCGATGTAGGAATCCAGCGTCCGGGCCTGCCCCGCTTCGGTCCAGGCGAGCACCGGCAAGGGGCGACCAGAGAGGAGCGGGCGGACATGGGCCCCGCGGCGCACGCGGTGGACTGGCGCGAGATTTTCCATGGCACGCAGGGCCCCGTCACGCTGGCTCTGCGGCATGAACAGCAGCACGTTCAGGTTCTTCGGGCGCGCGGCAACTGTGGCGGCTTTGGCTGCGGCTTTGACTTCAGGGCCTGCCGCCGCGCTGCCATCCGCTGCGAACAAGGCCAGCGCAAGGCCGGGCAAAACCATGCGCCACAGCCGCGTGCAAAGGTTTCTGGACATCGTCATTCCCGTTCTCTCCCCCTGCACCCCGGCCCCCGTGCATCGGCAAGGTGCCTTGGCGGAACGAAGCGTGCCTACCGCCCCTGCATGTCGCGCGCCTCTTCGGGCACGCGCACTTCGAGGCCGTCGAGTTCTTCGGTGAGCACGATCTGGCACGAAAGGCGGCTGGTGCGGGTGACCCCGGCGGCGAGATCCAGCATATCCTCCTCGTCATCGCTTGCGGGCGGGAGCTTGGCGAACCATTCGGCTGCGACGACCACGTGACAGGTAGAGCAGGCCATCTGCCCCTCGCACGTGCCTTCGAGCGGCAACCCGGCGTTCTGGCCGATTTCGAGCAGCCGCGCGCCGGGGGCGGCCTCTGCGGCAATGCGCTTATCCTGCGCGGTAACGAACGTGATCTTGACCATGGCTAGCCCACTCCCTGCGACCCTGCTGCCGCGCCCAACGCAGCTGCTGCCATTTCGAGGTCCTGTTCCCGTGTATAACGCCCGAACCCTAGCCGGATCGAGCTTTTCGCATCCCTGTCCGAAAGTCCGAGCGCGCGCAAGACATGGCTGGGACGGCCCGAGCCGCTGGCACAGGCGGAACCGGCAGAAAATGCGAACTTGCGGCAATCGGACATCAGGCGGGCGACATCGAGCCCTTCGCGGCGGATATTGAGATTGCCGTGCCAGCGGAGGTGCGGATCGCCGTTCAGAGTCCAGTCGGCGAACAGCGCACGGGACTTGGTCCACAAAGTTTCCACATGGCTCACGTCTGTTTCCCGCAGGCTTGTGCACAGGGCAGCAGCCGCGCCGAAGCCGGCGCAAAGCGTGGGGCTGAGCGTGCCAGAGCGCAATCCCTGCTCCTGCCCGCCGCCGTGCACTTGCGGGGCGAGGGTGATGCCATCACGCACCCAGAGCGCGCCGATGCCTTTGGGGCCGTACAGCTTGTGCGCGGAAATCGCGATCATATCGGCACCCGCTGGCGGGGCGAGCTTGCCTGCGCCCTGCACCGCATCACACAGAAACAGCGCGCCGGCGGCATGCGCGGCTTTGGCTAGGGCTTCGACCGGCTGGATTGTGCCAATCTCGTTGTTGACCTGCATCACCGCGACAAGCTGGGTGCCGGGCGGAATGGGTGCCCCCGCATCGACCAGACCGGCAGCGCCCACCGGAAGTACAGCGCAATCCGGATCGGCAAAACGCGCGGTATCGAGCACGGCAGCGTGTTCGATGGCTGAGACCGCCAAGCGCTTGGTCCCGCTTCCCAGAATGGCGAGATTGAGCGCCTCGGTCGCGCCCGACGTAAAGATCACGCGGCCGCCAGAGGGCAGCAGCGCGGCGACCTGTTCGCGCGCGACTTCGATGGCGGCTGCGGCGGCGCGGCCGGGCCGGTGGGCACTATGCGGGTTCGCGAAGCCGTCATCAGCCAGCCAGCGCAGCATCGCCTCCCGCGCTTCGGGGGCAAGCGGGGTGGTCGCCTGATAATCGAGGTAGATCATGCCCTGATCTCCCGCCATGCAGCGAGAAAACGCGCGATCTCATCCTCGGCCGTCTCACGCCCGATCGAGACGCGGATCACTTCGGCGGGGTGCGGATGGCCCATCGCCATGAGCACCGGGCTGGCCTTGAGCGAGCCCGAGGAACAGGCACTGCCCGCCGACACAGCGATCCCCATCCCGTCGAACCGGATCAACTGCGCATTGGCCGAACGATCGGGCATGCGATACCCGCCGATAGTAGGCAGGCGCGGGGCCTCCGCGGCGACGACTTCGCCGCCAGCCGCCCCCACGCCCTCATCCAGCATCAACCGCAGCCGCGCGGCCTCCTCCAGCCAATCGCTGCCCGCTTCCAGCGCGGCAGCCATGGCCATCGCGCCGGGGAGGTTCTCCGTGCCGCCGCGATAGCCGCGCTCCTGCCCGCCGGTCGGCCGCAGCAGAGCCCAATCGCGCACCAGCAGCGCGCCCACGCCGATGGGGCCGCCGAACTTGTGGGCGCTGATGGCGATAAGGTCCGCCTCGGGCAGCGCGATCTTGCCAGCGGACTGGGCGCAATCGGCAAGCAGCAGGCCCCCCGCCGCGCGCACAGCGGCATAAAGCGCGTCCAGCGGCTGGATCACGCCGGTCTCGTTGTTCACGTGCTGGACCGCAACAAGGCCCGCAAGCGGCGCGCCTTCCGCGATCACGATCCCCGCCGCATCCACCGGCAGCCGCACCGCGTCACCCGCCCAGCGCAGCACCGCCTCATGCTCCACCGCCGAAACCGCTACCACCGGCACCGCGCAGCGCGTGATCGCCAGCGCCAGTGCCTCGCTCGCGCCGCTGGTGAAGATCACCTCGCCGCCCCAGCCGAGCGCGGCTTTCACCCGGGCACGCGCATCCTCCAGCGCGGCCCGCGCGGCGCGGCCTGCCTTGTGCGGACTTGAGGGATTGGCCCACAGCGCAAAGCCCTCAAACAGCCCCTCGCGCGCCGCTGGCAGGAGCGGCGTGGTGGCGGCGTGGTCGAGGTAGATGGCGGGCTGTGACAAGGTGAAGTCCAGGATGGCGGGAAACATTGCTTTTGGGGCCGCCGTTTCTATATAGCCATCACTCCCTTTTCCCAGCCCCGGCTTTTTTCAAGGCCGCTGCCCCGCGCCCTCACGGGCAAAGCAGGACACCCGATGCCAGCAGTCATCTTTCCCGGTCCCGATGGTCGCCTCGAAGGCTTTTTCCAGCCCGGCCCCCGCCCCCGCGCTCCCGTCGCCATGATCCTGCACCCGCACCCGCAGGCCGGCGGCACCATGAACGACCGCATCACCCGCGCGATGTACACCACGTTCAAGCAACGCGGCTTCGCCACCTTGCGCTTCAATTTCCGCGGCGTCGGCCGCAGCCAGGGCAGCTTCGACAACGGAATCGGCGAACTCTCCGATGCCGCCGCCGCGCTCGATTGGGTGCAGTCGATCCACGCCGAAGCCTCGTCCACCTGGATCGCAGGCTATTCGTTCGGCGCGCTGATCGGCATGCAGCTGCTGATGCGCCGCCCGGAAATCCGCGGCTTCATCTCGGTCGCGCCCCCGGCAAACATGTACGACTTCAGCTTCCTCGCCCCCTGCCCCGCCTCGGGCATTATCGTTCAGGGCGCGGCGGACACGGTGGTGACGCCCAATGCCGTGCAGAAGCTCGTCGACAAGCTGCGCACGCAAAAGCACATCACCATCCACCACGACGAAATCCCCCGCGCCAACCACTTCTTCGAAAACGAACTCGATGAAATGATGCGCGCGGTGGACACCTATCTGGATATGCGGCTCTCGCCGGATTGCCCGATCAAGTAAGCCCGGTTCCACGATCCTCCCCGTTTTTGCGAAGCACAAACGGGGAGGGGGACCGCCCGCGCAGCGGGTGGTGGAGGGGTAAGAGCCTAGCGTCTCAGAACTGCACGCGCTTGGTATAGCCGCCATCGACGACAATGTTCCCGCCCGTCATCGCCTTGCAGGCAGGGGATGCGACGAACACGATCGCCCGTGCCAATTCCTCGCCCGTGGTCATCCGGCCCATCGGGATCTTGGCCATGGTGCTGTCGTAGAACGGGGTCATGTTGTCTTTGATGTAAGCCCACGGCCCATCCTCGGTCATCACCGGACCGGGGGTGATGCAGTTGACGCGGATGCCCTGCGGCGCCAGCGCCTGCGACAGGTCTGACGAATAGACCATCACCGCCGCCTTGAGCGCATTGTAGGGCTGCACGCCCATGAATTCCTCGACCGCGCCGGTCGAGCTCATGCAGATGATCGAGCCGGCATCCGACTTG
>CANFIV010000187.1 GCA_947446935.1 Sphingomonadaceae bacterium
CGGATGCGCGCGGATTAGCGCGATTTGTTCCTCAAGTGTCGCCTCATGCACCACCGCCATAAGATCGGCATGGCGATTGCCGCTTGACCCACATGCATCGGCGCGCGCCTCCACCCATGGGCTATGTTCGAACAATGCGGTCATGAGGTGGCGCCCTCAAGGCTGACATGCGCGGAAACGACCTTCCAGCCATCCGCAAATTTCACCCAAGCCTGGCTCTGCCGCCCGCGCCGCTCGCTCCCCTCACGGAAAAACTCCGCATCTGCGGTGGCAAAGCTGTCACCATAAACCGTGATGGCGACCTTCCCCAGCTGTCGCTGCGGCGATCCTCCCCGCCCCTTGCGGAATTCGCGGATCGCCTCCATCCCCCACAGCATCTCGCCCATCCCGAAGCGATTGGTGGTCGGCGCATCGTGAAACAATGCGTCCATGGCTTCCAGATCATCCGCCATCAGCGCGCGCTCATAGGCTTCGAACGAAGCTGTCACTTCGGCGAGCAACACCGGATCATTGATCGTCATGCTGCCCCACCCGCGTAGGGGTGCATGGTCTGCCAATGCCGTGCGATGTCGATCCGCCGCGCGATCCACGCATCCCCGCTGGCGAGCACATGGTCCAGAAACCGCGCGACCGCCCGCGCCCGCGCCGGACGCCCGGCGATGCGGCCATGCAGCCCGACAGACATCATCCGCCCACCTTCCTCGCGAAGCTGCTCAAAAGTGTCGTGCAAATATCTGAAAAACTGATCACCCTCGGTAAATCCGTTGAGAGCAACCATCTTCATATCGTTCGCATCGAGCGAATAGGGCACGATGAGTTGCGGCTTGCCGTGGCGCGCGTCCCAATAGGGCAAGTCATCGGCTTATCTGTCCGCATCGTAGAGAAAGCCGCCTTCATCCACCACAAGCCGCGCCGTGTTGGGCGAGGTGCGCCCCTGATACCACCCGAGCGGGCGCGCGCCTGTCAGCTGCGTATGCAGCGCGATAGCCTTGGCGATATGCTCGCGCTCGACGTCCTCCGGCACGTACTGGTAGTCGATCCAGCGGTAGCCATGGCTCGCGATCTCCCAATCGGCGGCCAGCATCGCCTCGATGACAGCCGGGTTCATCGCCAAGGCTGCCGCCACGCCGAACACCGTCACCGGCACCCCGCGCTCCGTAAATAAACGGTGCAGCCGCCAGAACCCGGCCCGGCTGCCGTATTCATACAGGCTTTCCATCGCCATCGCGCGCGCCGGATGGGAGGCGGCGCCCACCATGTCTGAAAGGAACGCCTCGGAGCCCTTGTCGCCCTTGAGGACCGAGTTCTCAGCCCCTTCCTCATAGTTGATCACGAATTGCACGGCGACACGCGCCCCGGCCGGCCACTGGGCCGCCGGCGGTGTTGCGCCATAGCCGACAAGGTCGCGTGGTGACGTCATGCAGCCACCCACGCCGCCAAGGCCGCAGGCACCGCCGCGCCCGGGGGAAGCGAATGGCCAGCTGCCACGAGACAGGCTTCCAGCGAGCCAAGCGTCAGCAGCACTTTGTGCTTCATGGCGTTGTAGCCCATCGCGCCCAACCGCCAGATCTTGCCTTGAAGCGGGCCAAACGCGGTGCCGATTTCGATCTCGAAATGGTCACGCATCGCGGTGCGGATCACCTCTCCGTCCACACCTTTGGGAATATAGACCCCGGTCACATTGGTCATGCGATGCGCATCATCGCCGAACACCGTGAGGCCCATCGCGCGCAGGCCTGCCGTCATCGCCGCGCCCGCCTTGTGGTGCCGCACAAAGCGCGCCTCCAGCCCCTCGCCCAGCGCCACCCGGGCGCATTCGCGCGCGGCATAGAGCATCGAGGTCGCCTCGGTGTGGTGGTTGAGCCGCTTCTCCGACCAATAGTCCATGATCATGGCGAGATCGAAGTAGTTGGACGCGATGCGCGGCCCCACGCCGTCCACGATATCGGCACGGCGAATACCCTGCTCGACATGCCGCCGCGCAAAAATGCGCTCCGCCGCGCGGTCTGAAATCGTGATCGGCGCTGAACCCGATGGCCCGCCGAGGCACTTCTGCAGCCCACCCGTCACCACATCGACGCCCCAGCGATCGGATGCGATTTCCATGCCGCCAAGTGTCGCGGTGGCATCGACATAGGCATAGGCGCCCGCCGCCTTGCATAGCGCGCCTAGTCCCTCGAGCGGCTGCGCCATCGTAGTCGAGGTATCGCCGTGGACTGTCGCCACCACTTTGGGGCCGCAGCGTTCGATCGCCTCGGCAATCGCCGCCAAGGGCACGACCTCGCCCCACGGCGCGCTTATTTGCTCCACCCTGGCGCCAAGCCGGGAGAGGATCTCGGTCAACAGCAGGCCAAACCGGCCGAAGTTCACCACCAGCACGGTGTCGCCCGGCTCGACGAGGCTGACGAGCGAAGCTTCGATCGCTGCGCGGGCGGTGCCATCAATCAGCATGGTCCACTGGTTCAACGTGCCGAACACCGGGCGGTACAGCGCCATAACCTGGTTCATGAACCCGGTCATTTCCGGATCGAACTGGCCGAGCAGGTCGGCTGCCATCGCCCGCAGCACCCGCGGGTGGGCATTGACCGGCCCTGGCCCCATCAGCAAGCGCTGCGGCGGGTCGATATCGCCGAAGAAGGTAGGTTCAAGCGGGCTCAAGGCTGGCTCCCAATCGCTGGATAAATCCGGACATGACCGCAAGCGCCGCCTCGGCGTCCGCTGGCTCGACATGTTCGGCCGGGTTGTGGCTCACGCCGCCGCGGCAGCGCAGAAAGAGCATGGCAGTTGGGCAAAGCGCCGCCATGATCATGGCATCGTGCCCAGCGCCCGAAACGAGCCGGAACGGCCGATGGCCCGCCGCCGCCGCAGCCTCATCCAGCAAGCTCATCAGCACCGGATCACATGGGCTGGCTGGCAGATCATGCCCTTGGCGCACGGATAAGCCGAGATCACGCGTATTTGCGATTGCGCGGAACCGGCGCAGGATATCCTCGGCCGCCTTGTCGCGCGTGGCCGCGCTCGCGGCCCGCACATCAAGCGCAAAGGCGCACTTGCCGGCAATGACATTGGCCGCACCCGAAGGAACAGTCACAACGCCGACCGTTGCGACGAGATCCGCCGGTCCAGCCTTGGCCGTGGCTTCCGCCGCCAACACCATTTCCGCCATCCCTGCCACCGCGTCCGCGCGCAGCCCCATGGCGGTCGTTCCGGCGTGCCCAGCCATGCCGGTCAATTCGATTTCGAAGCGCAATTGCGCGGCAATGCCCGTCACCGTGCCCACGGCGAGCCTCTCGGCCTCCAGCACCGGCCCCTGCTCGATATGCGCTTCCAGATAGGCGAGCACCGAACCCGGCGCGCGCGCCGCAGTCGGATAGGCGGTCATATCGAGAAGATCGGCCAGCGCCACCCCCTCCCGGTCGCGCACCATGAGCGCTGCGGGATCAAGCGTCCCGGCCACCGCTCTGCTGGTCAGCATCGCGGCGGGAAAGCGCGAACCTTCCTCATCACCGAAAGCATAGACCTCGAGTGCGAACGGCATACGAACACCGCTTGAGAAAAGCGCCGCAACCGCTTCAATTCCAAGCATGATCCCGAGCGCCCCATCATAGGCCCCGGCATTGCGCACGCTGTCGATATGGCTTCCGATGACCAGCGCCGGCAGATCCGGCTCACTGGCCTCATAGCGTCCGATCAGGTTCATCGCCGCATCGCGCCGCACTGCCATCCCCGCCTCGGCCATCCACTCGGCCAATTGCTCCTGCGCGGCAAAGTAGGCGGGCGAGAGATACGTCCGGGTCAACCCCTCGGCGCTGTCACTGAAGGGCGGCAGCGTCAGCGCGTCACAGCGGGAAACGGCCCGGGTACCGCCAATGACTTTGGCCCTCACCATGCCGCCACTTTGCCATCACTGCGCGGATCAGTTGCGCCCTCAAGCCGCCCGTCGGCATGGCGCACAATCGCCCCGGCATGGCCCATCATCGCGGTGAGCGGCCCTACATGCTCAACCTCATGTCCCGCCGCCGCCAGTTCAGCATAAAGCGACGGTTCGAACCCGTCCTCCAGCTTGAGCGTCGTAGACTGGTCGCCCCACGTCCGCCCCAGCAGCCAGCGCGGTGCACTGATTGCGGCCTGTAGGTCCGCACCGAAACGTGCATAGCGCGAGAACAGCGCCGCCTGCGTTTGCGGCTGCCCCTCCCCGCCCATAGTGCCATAGGCCATCACGCGCCCATCATCGAACCGCGCCAGCGCGGGATTGAGCGTGTGGAACGGCTTCCGCCCGGGCTTCAGCGCATTCCAGCCGCTCTGCGCGAGGCGAAAGCTACTACCTCGGTTCTGCCAAGTGATCCCGGTTTTCGACAGCACCAGCCCCGAGCCGAATTCGAAATAGGTCGACTGGATCGCGCTCACCACGCGCCCTTCGCTATCCGCCGCGCCGAACCAGCAGGTATCACCCCACTGCGGCGGCTGCGGCCACGGCAGAGCCTTCTCAGGATCGATCTGCGCCGCAATGGAATCCAGCCCTGCCGGATCAGCCAGCAGTCCCTGCCAGTCGAAATCATGATAAGCCGGATCACCAACG
>CANFIV010000188.1 GCA_947446935.1 Sphingomonadaceae bacterium
GACAGGGGTGGATTCGAACCACCGTACGCTCTCGCGGGCAGATTTACAGTCTGCTGCCATTAACCACTCGGCCACCTGTCCACACCAGATCAGCCGGTGCGGGGATAACCCCGTTGTGATGGTTCCTTCTGAACGGGTCAAAAGGAGCCTTCCGGCCGAGGGAGGCGACCCTTTGGCGAAGCACTGCTTGCCTGTCAATGGGTCGGCTGGCATGGGCCACGCGATAATTCCCCTTTCCAGACAGAAGGTGCCGATGCCCATGCGCGACGACAACCCCGGCAAGGCCGCACGCCCGAAACCCATGCGCGGCCGCGCGGGGCGTATGCAAGGCGGGCGCGGCTCCGGCCGCGGCACTGCCGGCGCGGTGCGGCTGTGGGGCCGCCACGCGGTCGAGGCCGCGCTTACCAACCCCTTGCGCAGCGCCAAGAAGCTCTGGGGCACGCGTGAGGCGATTCAGGCGCTGCTCGACGACAACGATGCCGAACTGCCGCCCACGCTGCCGGTGGAGTATGCGCAGGCGCTCGATCTGGCGCGGCTGGTGGCGCGCGATGCGCCGCACCAGGGCCTTGTGCTCGATTGCCTCGCACTGGACGATGTCGTGCTCGCTGATGCGATCGAGGAAGCCGATGGCCGCACGCTCGTGATTCTCGATCAGGTCACCGATCCGCACAATGTCGGCGCTATCCTGAGAAGCTGCGCCGCATTCGATGTTGCCGCGCTGATCACGCAGGACCGCCACGCTCCGCCCGAATCCGGCACGCTCGCCAAGGCCGCCTCGGGCGCGCTCGAAGTCGTGCCTTGGGTGCGCGTGGTCAATCTCGCCCGCGCGCTCGAATTGATAGCGGACGCAGGTTACTGGCGCATTGGCCTCGATGGTGCGGGCACAGCCGTGTTCCCCGCAGCGATTCCGAACGGCCCGGTGGCGCTTGTGCTCGGCGCGGAAGGCGAAGGCCTCAGGCACAATGTTGCGCAGCATTGCGATTCGATCGCGCGACTGCCGATTGCGTCTGCGGTGGAAAGCCTCAATGTATCGAATGCGGCAGCAATTGCGCTTTATGCTGTCGCGACTCGCGAGGCGGCGGACTGATCCCAAGGAGCCTCGCGCAGCAAAGGAGCGGGGCTATGCTGCATAAACGTCCGATCGCGGTGGCTCTCACAGCCGCCGCCGTGCTTCTGGTTCTGGCGGGCTGCATGGTTCTGCCGGGCAAGTTCATCAGCGATCTCGCGCTGCGGCGCGACGGGACTTTCACGTTTCATTACAAGGGCGAGATAGTGCTGGCCGCACTGGCACCGGGGGCCAAGTCCGGCATGGGCGGCGAGGCCGATACGCCGCCTGAAAAGTTTGAGCCCCAACCGTGCACTGATCCCGCGACCGACGAGACGCACGACTGCACGGCTGCCGAGATCACCAAGCAACGCGCTGCGTGGAACGATGCGCAGCGCGAGCAGCGGGACGCAAAAGCCCAGGAGAAAGCGCAGAACCGCAAGATGGCGCAATCGATGATGGGCGGCATCGATCCGGAAGACCCCAAGGCCGCCGAAGCGTTTGCCGCACAGCTGATGCGCCAGCAGGGTTGGACCTCGGTGGTGAACAAGGGCCAGGGCAAGTTCCTCGTCGATTATACCGCCTCCGGGCGGCTTGATCACGATTTCACCTTCCCCACGATCGAACGCATGCCGATGATCATTCCCTTCGTCTCGGTCATCCGCCGCGCCGATGGCAGCGTACGGGTCGATGCTCCGGCCTTTTCCACCAGCGCGGCCAATCCGATGATCCCGGGGCTGGCGAGCATGGGCAGCATGGCCGGCACAGCCAAGGCCAGCGGCAAGGGCACCGCCAAGGAGAGCTCGGGCCCGCCCGTGGCCGATGGCATCTTCACGTTGCGGACGGATGGGCAAATTCTTGCCAACAATACCGACGAGGGGCCGCAAGCGGAACCTGCAAGTGGTGGTTCGCGGCTCGACTGGAAAGTCGATGCTCGGACCAGTTCGCCGCCGACTGCGTTGATCAAGCTGGGGAAATAACCCCTCTGATCTGGCTTCGGCAGGTCACCTCCATTTTGCGCAGCACAAATGGAGAAGAAAGGAACAGCCCCCTCCTCCCCATCCATTTCCACGAAGTGCAAAGGGAGGAGAGGCAGCGCGAAGCGCTGACGGGGGGCAAAAAAAGGCCGCGCCGGTCACCCGGCGCGGCCTTTTTGTTTCAAGCCTGCGCTACCCGAAGCGGGCCGTGCGCAGCCGATACTTTCAGTTCAGTTGACCGCGTCCTTCAGGCCCTTGCCAGCCTTGAACTTCGGCTGCGACGAAGCCTTGATCGACATTGGCTCGCCAGTGCGCGGGTTGCGGCCGGTCGAGGCTTTGCGCTTGGCGACCGAGAAGGTCCCGAAACCGACCAGACGCACTTCGTCGCCCTTGGCCAGTGCGCTCGATACGCTGTCGAAAACGGCCTCAACCGCCTTCGTCGCATCACCCTTCGAAAGGCCACTCGCGTCGGCAACTGCGCTGATCAGATCGTTCTTGTTCATTGCGGAACCCCCTACCTTTTATAGGAAAACTGCTAACCGGAATCAAAATTCGAATGGGGGCAAAGAGAGCCGAGAAAAAATCGGCTGTCAAAGCGAAAAACTACGGGAACCGCCGGTTTATCCCCTGATTTACCGGATTTTACCCAGCCCGCGCCCGCTTGCATCTGTTGGAGATACAAGCGGGCCGAGCCAGCGGCTTATACTGCAACGCAAAGTTGCAGCATAAGCCGGGCTCAGTGTGCGGTTTGCGGCGTGGATCCGGCAGGCAGAGCCGGCACTGGTTGAGTCGCCAGATCATCAGCCTCGGTCCATTCGATCGCTTCGATCGGCGCAGTCAGCGCCCGCGCCAGCACCTCGTCCACATGGCCGACCGGCACAATTTCCAGCCCCTCACGGATATTGGCCGGAATTTCTGCAAGGTCCTTGCGGTTCTCCTCCGGGATCAGCACCGTCTTGATGCCCCCGCGCAATGCCGCCAGCAGCTTTTCCTTGAGCCCGCCGATCGCCAGCACGCGCCCGCGCAGCGTAACCTCGCCGGTCATCGCCACATCGGCGCGCACCGGAATGCCCGTCAACGTAGAGACCATCGCGGTCACCATGCCGACGCCCGCGCTCGGGCCGTCCTTCGGCACCGCGCCTTCGGGCAAGTGGATGTGCAGGTCCTTGCGCTGGAAGATCGAGGGCCGGATGCCATAGGCCGGGCTGCGCGCCTTGACGAAGCTGAACGCCATCTGGACGCTTTCGCTCATCACTTCACCCAGCTTGCCGGTCGTGCGCACCGCGCCCTTGCCGGGCACCGTCACGCTCTCGATCGTCAGCAGTTCACCGCCGACTTCGGTCCAGGCAAGACCCGTGACCGAGCCGACCTGGTTCTCCTCGTCGGACATCCCGTGGCGGAACTTGCGCACGCCAGAGAAGCTGTCGAGGTTTTCCGCGGTAATTGTGACCGTGGTGTCCTTCTTCTCAAGAATCCGCCGCAGCGCCTTGCGCGCCAGCCGCGCAATCTCGCGCTCCAGCGTGCGCACCCCGGCCTCACGCGTATAATAGCGGATGAGGTCGCGCAGCGCGGCATTTTCCAAGGTGAACTCACCTGGCTTCAGCCCGTGCGCCTCGATCTGCTTGGCGATCAGGTGCCGCTCGGCAATCTCGACCTTCTCGTCCTCGGTATAACCCTCCAGACGAATGATCTCCATGCGGTCGAGCAGCGCCTGCGGCAGATTGAGGCTGTTCGCGGTGCACACGAACATCACGTCCGACAGGTCGAGGTCGAGCTCGAGATAGTGGTCCTGGAACTTGCTGTTCTGCTCCGGATCAAGCACCTCGAGCAGCGCCGAGGCCGGGTCGCCCCGGAAATCCTGGCCCAGCTTATCGATTTCATCGAGCAGGAACAGCGGGTTGGACGTGCCCGACTTCTTGAGGTTGGTCACGATCTTGCCCGGCAGCGAGCCGATATAGGTGCGGCGGTGGCCGCGAATTTCGGCCTCGTCGCGCACGCCGCCCAGCGACTGGCGCACAAACTGGCGACCGGTCGCCTTGGCGATTGACTTGCCAAGGCTGGTCTTGCCCACGCCCGGCGGGCCCACGAGGCACAGGATCGGCCCCTTGAGCTTGTTGGTGCGCGCCTGCACCGCAAGATACTCGATGATCCGGTCCTTGACCTTGTCGAGCGCATAGTGATCGGCATCGAGCACGGCCTGCGCCGCGGCGATATCCTTCTTCAGCTTCGACTTCTTGCCCCACGGCAGGCCAAGCAGCACATCGAGGTAATTGCGGATGACGGTGGCCTCGGCGCTCATCGGCTGCATGGTCTTGAGCTTCTTGAGCTCAGCCGTCGCCTTGGCGCGCGCTTCCTTCGAGAGCTTCATCGTCTCGATCTTCTCGGCCAGCTCGGCAATCTCGTTGCCTTCGCCGTCATCGCCGCCGCCCAGTTCGGACTGGATCGCCTTGAGCTGCTCGTTGAGGTAATATTCGCGCTGGGTCTTTTCCATCTGGCGCTTGACCCGGCCACGGATCTTGCGCTCGACGTGCAGCACGCCCAGCTCGCCCTCCA
>CANFIV010000189.1 GCA_947446935.1 Sphingomonadaceae bacterium
ATCGAAGATATTTGCAACTACGATAACCAACAGCAGTGTGATCGTGATGGACGCCAAGACACATGGCATCCTTACGCAGTTCGATCTCAACACGCCTACCGAACGCTACCGCTTCAACGGCGGTGCGCCCGATCCAACCGGCCGCTATTTCTACACGACCATGCTGCGCATGGACAAGCTGATCGACCGCTGGAAGGTCAGCAAGCAGATGTTTGCGGTCATCGATATAAAGCTGAAGAAGGTTGTCCGCACCGCCGACCTGGAACCTGAAGACGATGCCTTGAGCGGCGGTTATCGCGCTCCGATGATGGTCTCGCCCGATGGCAAATCGCTCTACCTCTTCAAGGACAAAGTGCTGGTTGTCGATACCGGCAAGCTCAAGGTCGTGGACCGGATCGACGTGCAAAAGCCCGAGGCAACCGGCTTTGAAAATGTGGCCTTCGGTGGCGGCGTCGAAGGGTTCCAGATGACCACCGGCAGCGAGCTCGTCTCGCTGTTCACCGCAGCCGATCCCTATGTTCACAACAAGGTGTTCGGGCTCGGCAAGTTCGATCTCAACACGCGCAAGTTCAAGTTCACGCCGATGGGACCGATCACCACCGGCATGTCGGGACTGGAAATCACGCCGGACGGCAAGACCGGCTACACCGTGGTCACCAATGGCCAGACCGGCAACAAGCGCTGCGAATTCTGGAAGTTCGACATGAGCAGCCTGAAGCTGAAGGACAAGGTCGAGTTCGGCTGCCGGTCGCGCTTCCAACTGGGCATGTCGGGCGATGGCACCAAGATCTATATCTATGGCGCGAGCTACGATATCGAGGTCTACGACGCGCAGACGCTGAAGCTGGAAAAGACCTGGGATCTCGGTGCAGACGCAACCATGGCCGGAATGCTGGTCCTCAAGTGAGGTCCGCTCATTGACCGACGCACCGCGGTCATCTGTGCATGTTGCGGGACGCGGCGTCGGGGTAGCGGCTGCGCAAGCCGTGCTTGCGGAAAACACGGTAGGGTTTTCGGCGGAGCAAGGATCGGAGCGCGGCGCGGCACCGGTTGTCATGCTGGGCGAACAGGCGCTGCATTTGCTGGACGGGCTATTTGGCAAGGGGCGCGTGACCGGATCGCACCGTATCACTCGGCGGATCGTTCTGTGGAACGAGGCTGAGGCGGTTTCGATTCCGCATCAAGCTTCCGCCATTTCCGGCAAAGACCTGCTCTGCGCGCTACCACTTGCACCGAGCTCGCCCAAACCCGAGGGCCCGCGGTTCAAATTGCTCGCACGCGCGCCGGAGTCTGCCATGCTTCTTTTCGGGCGGCGCGAGGCGGCTGCCGCGCCGGTTACGCTCGCTGCCGCGGCGGACGCTTCAGCCGTTCTGGTCGAGGCTGTTGCGGCCGGATGGCTGTTCCTGATTCCGCTGAGTCCGCACAATGCCTGGCTGCTCGCGGTGGGCGATGCGCCGGACGCGCTACTGGCCGGCAGTCGCCTCATCGCACCCGCCATCCGCGCGCTGGGGGCGGTCGAAGCGCGGTTCGAGACGGCCCCGCGCGTGCTGGAACATCTGATCGGCGATGACTGGCTGGTCTTGGGCAGCGAAGCCTTGGCGTTCGATCCCCTCTGCGGAGATGGCACCGCAACGGCGGCGCGTGGCGGCATTCTGGCTGGAGCCGTGGCGACCGCGATTGCGGAAGGCGAGGCGCCGGGCCCCTTGCTGCGCCATTATCGCGCCATGCTGATCGCCGCGCTGCGCCGCCATTTCGCAGCCTGCTTGCCCTTCTATCAGCGTGGCGGCTCGGGCAACTGGTGGCGGGAGCAGGCCGAGGCGACAACTGCAGGCCATGCCTGGTGCACCCAGATGCTCGCCACGGAACCGGAACCGGCGTTTGTGCTGATGGGCAGCCGACTGACCACGCGCACCGTGCCCGCATGAGCACGCCCGATGCGCCTGTCGGCGCGCAACCTTCGCCCCCGGTTGCCGAATGGCGGACCTATCGCAGGCTCGCGCCCTACCTCACGCCCTATCGCGGGCGGCTGGTGTTCGTGCTCACGCTCAGCCTCATGGCGACGGCTGTCAATCTGGCGCAGCCCTATCTCTCGAAACTGATGATCGATGAAGCGCTGCTGGGGCACAATCTGGCAGCGCTATTGTGGATCGCGGCGGCGACCATCGGCGTGACGCTGGGCGGCTATGCGCTCAATATCGCCTCAAGCTATCGCTACGTGACGATTTCGGCCGCGATGCTGTTCGACATCCGTGTCGATCTGCTGCGGCACCTTCAGACGCTGTCCCCGCGCTTCTATGCGCGCTTCCGGCTGGGCGATCTGATGAGCCGGATCAATAGCGATGTGAGCGATGTGCAGCGCGCCGCGGCCGATACTCTGCTGGCGGCGCTCGGAAATGTACTGTTCCTGATCGGTAGCGTGGTCTTGATGGTCTGGCTCGATTGGCGGCTGTTTCTCGTCGGCACCGTGCTCGTACCCTTTGCAGTGCTGGCCTTTGTGCGGCTGCAGCGCCGGCTGGTCGAGATCACCCGCGACATGCGCGAACGCGGCGCGGATCTGGGCAGCCTGCTCGTCGATACGGTGATGGGCATGCGCGTTGTCACCGCGCTCAGGGCAGAGCGGCATGAGACTGTCCGCTTTGCCGAAGCCAACGGCCGCTTTGTCGAGACCATGCTGCGCATGCAGGTCGCCTCGTTCATGACCGGCGCGCTGCCCGGTGCGCTGCTGGCTATCTCGACCGCCGCCGTCACGCTCTATGGCGGCTGGCGGGTGTTTTCAGGCGAACTGACGATCGGTACGCTGGTGGCATTCATGGCCTATCACGCGCGGCTGTTTGCGCCGGTGCAGGCCTTGCTGGGTCTATCTTCGGGGCTGGCGTCCACCCGCGTTTCGCTGGGGCGGATTTTCGAGCTGTTCGACACGGTGCCCGATGTGATCGAGCGCGCCGACCCGCAGCCGTTGGGCCCGGTGCGCGGCACGATCCGTTTTGAAGGCGTGCATTTCCGCCATGACCGCGAGGCAGTGCTGGATGGTGTCGATCTGACTATCCCGGCGGGCGTGCATTGCGCGGTGCTGGGTGAAAGCGGCGCGGGCAAATCGACTCTGGCTGACCTCCTGGTGCGGTTGCAAGACCCGCAAGCGGGCAAGATCACAATCGACGGGGTGGATATTCGCGAGGTCGCGCTTGGCGATCTGCGCCGCGAAGTCTTGCTGGTCGATCAGGCCCCGTTCCTGTTCAACACTTCGATAGCCGCGAATATCGCCTTTGCGCTGGAGAGCGCGACCACTGCCGAAGTGCAGGCGGCCGCCGAAGCCGCAGGGCTTGGCGCCTTGCTGCAGCGCCTGCCGCAAGGCTTGCAGACGCCGGTCGGCGAACGCGGCCTTTCCCTTTCCGCCGGCGAGCGCCAGCGCATCGCCATCGCCCGCGCGCTGCTGCGGCGGCCTTCGGTACTGGTGCTCGATGAACCCACGGCTGCGCTCGATGCGGCCACCGAACAGCGCGTCGCCGAAGGATTGCGCGGGGCATTGCCCGATGCCACGCTGATCATCATCACCCATCGGCCTGCTCTGACCGAAGGCGCAGACATGGTGGTGACGTTGACGGGCGGAAAGGCCAGCCTGCGTGACTGATCCAATCCGCATTGCCGTGATCGACAGCGGCGTGCACCCCGGCCATCCACATATCATTGCCAGTCGCCTGCTGCCGGGCGTGGCAGTGCTTGCCGATGGCTCACTGGAAGAGGGCGAAGGCGCGACGCTGGACCGTGTCGGCCATGGCACCGCCGTGACCGCCGCAATTCAGGAATTGGCGCCGCATGCGTTGATCCTGCCGATCCGGGTGTTTCGCGAAGGCCTGCGCGCATCGCCCCGTGCGCTGATCGCGGCGATGGACTGGGCCAGCGCACAAGGTGCCGATTTCTGCAACCTCAGCCTTGGCACCACCAACCCGGCACACGCCGATCATTTTGCGGCAGCACTGGCACGCAGCACCGCGCGCATCGTCGCGCCCCGAACGGCGGCCGATGATACGCCTTGCTGGCCGGGCATGCTGCCTGATGTCATTGCGGTGGGTCTGGATTGGGATGTTCCGCGCGGCGCAGTCCGTATGGGGGAAGACGGCGTCCACTACGCTACGGGCTATCCGCGCCCGATCGAGGGGGTAGCCCAGCAACGCAACCTCCACGGCATCAGCTTTGCCACCGCGCAAGTGACTGGTTTGGCAGCCGCCAAGCTGCTCCATGGCACTACAACGCCTTCTTCATGACCTGCAAGGCTGCGGACTTATCCCGTTTCCTGGTGACGAAGGATTCCAAAACCTCGCCCTCGTGATCGACGGCACGCCAAAGGTAGCGCATCTCGCCGTTGATCCTGATCTAGACCTCATCGAGGTTCCATTGCCATTGGCGGGAGCCCCACATCCGGCTCTCACGCTGGCGGCGAGTGTCTGCGGCGAAGAACGGACCAAATCCGGTCCACCACAACCGGACCGTCCCGTGACACAAATCGATGCCGCGCTCGAAAAGCAGGTCCTCGACATTGCGCAGGCTCAGCGGCAACCGGCTATATATCATCACCA
>CANFIV010000190.1 GCA_947446935.1 Sphingomonadaceae bacterium
AACGACTTCGTCAACGTCACATTGAATGTTCGCGGCTCGATTGAGATGGCGAAGCGGGTCAGTCAGTGGATGAGCGGCATGTGCGTGCTGGTGTTCTCGCGGCACGCAGGATTCCCTATTTCGTTCGCGCTTGGACCTGATGGCGCATTGCGGGCGGCTTATTGCACCGGCATTGTGGGCTAGCGAGTGATAGGGCTGCGGTGCGGCCTTGAATGAAGCGCGATTGGTATTTCAAGAACTATCCATGTCAGTTGTGGAAGCGCCTTGACCCCTTTTTTTCGAGTTCATCGTGACGTGGCGTGGTTTGAGCGGATGAGCGAGCCCCACGCCGTGTGACGGATTGCCTTGGGTTCTTAATGGATCAGTGGCCCACTGTTTTCTTGTGCTGCGCTTCGTAGCCCTGCCTCTGCTGGTCGATCAGGTAGGCATGGATCGCTTCGACATCGTACTTGCTGACCATGTCGTTCAGCGGTGCCATGCCCGATCCTGCCAGCGCGCCCTTCAGCACGATGTTATTGAACATGCCGTGGATTTCGGGCGGAAGGCGTGACAAGTCGGGGGTGATACCGGGGCCAAACATGTGACAGCGCGAACAGAATTCGGTGAATTTGGCCTGGCCGTGGGCTATCATGGCCGTGGTGGCCTTAAGCTTGGGCGGTGCAGGATAGGTCAGCGGGTCGGGACGCGGTTCGGGCTGCGGAACGGGCCCGCCACCAAGCTTGAACACCAGAATGCGGTTGGTGTTCTGGTTGCGATAGGCAATGTCCACCGGCGGCAGGGGATAGCTGATGCCGACCCCGCCATAGCCCACTTGCACCGCGATATATTGCACTCCGCCGACGCGATAGGTCATGGGCGCGGCCATGATGTGCGAGCCGGTCTGGATCGAGGCAAGCTGCGTGCCGGTGGTGGCGTTGTATACGCGCAAGGTGCCATCGCCGCGCCCTTGCACAACGATATTGCCCGCGGTTGAAAGCACGCCGCCGTCATAGCCGCGATTAACATCGGAAGTGACATGCTCCCACACCACCTTGCGCGCTACCGGATCCCAGGCCTTGAGCACTTCGCGCACCAGACTGGTCTTGCCGCGTTCCTTTTGCAATTCGGCCTTGGTCGGCACCGGGCCGAACAGGTGCGTCAGCGTCGGTTCGTCATAGGTGTCGTCGGGAATGATGCCGTTGGCATTGAAAAAGCCTTCGAGATGGTCGAGCGCGCCCTTGTTGGCGGCCAGATTGACCATGACATTGGGCATATCGATGGTGGGGATATAGACGAGGCCCGTCTTCGGGCTGAACGACATCGGGTTCCACGTGTGTGCGCCGGCCCATGACGGATAGACGTTCTTGGGCTTTGCCGAATAGTCGGCAATATCGGTAAATTGCGGGCGGCCGGTGGCAAGGTCCACGCCCTTGGCCCAGTTCACGTAGGTAAATGGATCGGCTGCGAGCAATTTGCCGGTCTTGAGGTCGAGCGTATAGTAAAAACCGTTCTTGGATGCCTGCATGACGACGCGGCGCGTTTCGCCGCCGACGGGCAGATTGGCGAAAATGAACTTCTGTACGGCGTCATAGTCCCAGGCGTCGCCGGGGGTTTCCTGATAATACCAGTTCATTCTGCCGGTGTGCGCATTCACCGCGATGATCGAGGCGTTGAACAAGTCGTCGTGGCGCTCTGCGGCGCTCTTGGCGCGCGAATAGGGCGAGGCATTGGCGGTGCCGAATATGATCTGGTCGGTCTCGGCGTCATACGACAAGCCGTCCCACACCGTGCCGCCATTCTGATAGCGGCCATCGTGGTTAGGCCCCCAGGATTTTGCGGCCATAGCCAGTTCGGGATGTTCGAACGGCTGGCCCGGCGCGGGGGGCACCGTGAAAAAGCGCCATTTGAACGCGCCGGTCTTGATGTCCCAGGCCGAGATATAGCCACGGGTTGATCCATCGCCAAGATCGGCGCCCGAATTGCCGATCACCACGGAATCGCTGGTCAGCAACACTGCGCCGGTCGAGGCATATGTATATGTCTTGTTTCGGCTGATGATCGTGTCGGCGGTCCATTTCTCCGCACCGGTCTTGGCATCGAGCGCATGCAGTCGCCCATCTTCGCTGGCGACAAACACCACCCCGTCGCGCACCGCGACACCGCGGTTGACCGTGTCGCAACAAGCATTGCGCGCCGATGCCGGGTCGATGCCGGGATCGAACAGCCACAGCAATTTCCCGGTGACGGCGTCGAGCGCATAGACAATGCCCCACACACCCGAGGTGTACATCACCCCGTCGATCACCAACGGTGTGGCTTCCTGCCCGCGCTCGGTGCCCATATCATAGGCCCACGCAAAGCCGAGTTGGTCCGCGTTGCTGTCGTTTATATCGCCAAGCGACGAAAACCAGGTCCCCGCCGGATCACCGCCGACATACGGCCATTGGTCGCCCGCTACCGGATGCGTCGCGGCCGGGAAATCGGCCGGAACCGCAGGGAGCCCTGCCTGAAGCGATGATGCTGCCACGCTGGATGCACAGAGCAGGCCGAGCAGGGAATTGCGGAGTTTGATCGATACCATGGGCCGATGTCTCCGTCGGAACTGCCGCCTTGGCAAGCGGCTTTTGTGCCACGTTGATCCGCTTTTTTTCAGATGGCACCCAAGTTTGATATTATTGGCTTTTTGTTGTTCCGTTTTCGCTGATCCAATGCCTCACGTGGAGTTCGCTATACAAGGAGCGCGATTCCGCCAGCTCCAATATGGGGAGCAGATGGCTGTCGAACTTGATACGCCAATGGCGCAATTCGGCCGGATCGGGTGCACTGGATTGCGCTGCTGGTTGCAAGGCCCGCGACGCGGCAAGCAGCAGTTTCCGCTCCCGGCTGAGGCTGGGGTCTGCGTACCGTTCATTGATCAGCCCAAGCTGGTTGCGCGCGCCAGCAACAGCGATTGCGGATGTCTCGCTATCCCCCGAACGCGCCAGCAGTTCTGCGGACACCACCGATTGGCGCACTAGCGAGACCTGATCTGCCAGTCGGCGAGGCTGCTCCAGCACTGCGCCACAATCGCCGATTGATCGGACGTACGCCGCTAGCGCAGAAATGGCAGCTTGGGATGGCTCGCGCCCGGAAAACTCCTCCACGATCAAACCCCGCAGGAACCGCTCGAGATCGCCGGAAGTGCGGTCACGCGAAATCTTCTTGGGGAACGCCAGGTCCGGGATGGGCTTGGGGTCGAACCTGCCATTTGCCCGCGCCAGGCTGAAGAAACTGGAGCTGACATCAGCAGTGCCGGGTTCGGCCGAAACCCCCGCCAAGTGGAAATGCGGATTGCGCCGTCCGTTGCTATGGCAGCTGGCACAACTGATATCTGCACGAGCCGCCTGTCCGCCGAGCAACATGGGCGCATTGAACAGCGCTTGGCCGATCATGACTTGCTGATCAGCCGCGGTTGCCTTCGGGCACATTGCAGGTTGGCGTGTAAGCGCTGCTGTCTCGTGACCGGGCGCAATCCAGATCAGCGCCCTAAGCCTGGGCTCCGTCGCTGCCCATGCGCTCGTTGCGAGGATCAGTGCCAGCCCCGCATATGCCGTCAGGAGGCGAATTTGTCTGATACCCTGATCCAGTGGCGCAATTCATCAGCCTGCTGGCACCCGAAGCCGCAGAGGGTGTCGAGCCTCGCGAGGTGTTGCTTTGCTCCCGCCACATCCCCCAGTTCCAATTTGAGCTCGCCATAATACTCGAGCGCGCCGCGATGATCGGGAGCAACGACGAGGGCCATCTCGTACCAGGCGCGCGCCTTGTCGTAGCGGTGGAGCTTACGGTTGGCGAAACCGAGGTAAGTCAGGATGTCGGGATGAGGTCCGGCCGTCCAAAGCGAACTTTCCAGTTCGGTGATAGCTTCGTCATAGCGATGCTCGTTGATCTTGCTCACCGCTGAAACATAGATCGCGTCGATGGAGCCAAGCGGCGCGATCGAGCGAGCCGGTGCCAGCGCTTGCGGCGATCCCGCCATGGCTGCGCCCACCGCCGCAATAGCGGCATCCAGGCTTGCCGCGTCAGCGCAGGTCGATCCGCACGTTGTTTTGCGGCCAGCCAGAACATCGCGTTGCTCGGTTGCTTTCGCCACGTCGCCCAGCTTTGCTGCGACAATGCCCAGATCCCGATGTGCGTCGATCATTGCGTCGTCGTAACGCACAGCCTGCTCAAGCGGCCGCTTCGCCTTCTTGAAATCCCCCATCTGCAAATAGCTCGAGCCGAGCAGATAGACGGCCGGCGCGTGCGTCGTGGCGACATCGACCACGTGCCGGAAAGCGATCACCGCGCCTTTGAAGTTCTGCGCCTGATAGGCGGCGATGCCCTTTTGATATTCCGCTGCCGGATCATATTGTGGTGCGGACTCGCTTGGCGCCGACATGCCGCCGCCTCCACCGCCGCCCGCAGAAAATGCCGGTGCTGCGGCGAAAAGGGTAATCAGAGTTCCAAGGGTTATTGCACGAATGCCTGTGCGACTAGACATGGCTCTTCTCCCGATCCGTCCGCCAACGAAAAACTAGCATTTGCCTCCTCACGAGTGCTGTGAGGAGGCAAATGCA
>CANFIV010000191.1 GCA_947446935.1 Sphingomonadaceae bacterium
CGAGGCATTTGCCTCCAGCAGCCTGCCCAGCATCGAGATCGTCTATGACGACTTCTACCGCCGTTACGAAAAGTACCGCGTTGAGCTCGCCGAATGGCAGGCCCGGTATGGCCCACCGGCGCCAATGCCAGTTGCCGCACCGACAGCCGGAACGCCCTGAAGCCGCCAGTTGAACAATTAGCACTTGGCAAATCCGGCAGCGCTGGGCTAAGGCGCGCGCTCCCGGCAGGCTGCGCTATGCGTGGATTGCTGGAAGATACTGGGAACGGGGCCGTAGCTCAGCTGGGAGAGCGCGTCGTTCGCAATGACGAGGTCAGGGGTTCGATCCCCCTCGGCTCCACCAGTATGCCGTAAACTGGCACATGCCGGCCTGCGAACGGCACCGTTCTGGGCTTCCGGTGCTCACGGGCCAAATGGCCGCTGCGCGCCGGTTCTCAAACGGCACCATTCTCGGCTCAGCCTGAGCCAGTTTCCGACATACTGGTCTTCACGGCCAGCAGTTCGGGACATGTTCCCCTCTTTCCGCTAGAACCATCCGATGCATTTTCTCGATCAAGCCAAGATTTTCATCCGCTCCGGCGCCGGCGGCCCCGGCGCGGTCAGCTTCCGGCGCGAGAAGTATGAGGAATATGGCGGCCCTGATGGCGGCAATGGCGGCAAGGGCGGCGATATCGTGTTCGAAGCGGTCGCCGGGCTCAACACCCTCATCGATTTTCGCTACACCCAGCACTTCAAGGCCCAGCGCGGCATTGGCGGCATGGGCAAGAACCGGACCGGCGCGGGCGGCAAAGACCTTGTCATCAGGGTCCCCATCGGCACCCAGGTGATCGACGACGACGGCGAGACGGTGCTGCTCGATCTCACCGAACCCGGCCAGCGCGTGCTACTGCTGCAGGGCGGCGATGGCGGGCGTGGCAACCTTTCCTACAAGACCTCCACCAACCGTGCGCCGCGCCAGTCCGGCCCCGGCTGGCCGGGCCAGGAAATGTATGTCTGGCTCCGGCTCAAGCTTCTGGCGGACGCGGGCCTCGTCGGCTTGCCCAATGCCGGCAAATCCACCTTCATCAATCAGATCACTAACACCAAGGCCAAAGTCGGCGATTACGCCTTCACCACCTTGCGGCCGCAACTCGGCGTCGTGCGCCACCGCATGCGCGAATTCGTGCTGGCCGATATTCCGGGCCTCATCGCGGGTGCCGCCGAAGGGGCAGGAGTGGGCGATCGCTTCCTTGGCCATATCGAGCGCTGCCGCGTGCTCATCCACCTGATCGACATCCACGGCACCGATCCGGTTGAGGCCATGCGAGTGATCGAGGACGAGCTCGAAGCCTATGGCGGAGGTCTTGAAGACAAGCCCCGTCTGATCGCGCTCAACAAGATCGACCTCGTCGATGCAGAACTCGTCCGCGCGTTCAGTGCCGAATTGCTCGAAGCCGGTGCCGACCGTGTGTTCCCGATCTCGGGCGCAACCGGCCGCGGCATCGATGCGCTGCTCGACGGCGTGCTCGGCTACCTCCCCGACGCCACGACAACCGAACGCCCCAACGGCGCGGTGGAGGATGCCGAGGATCACGAGCCGTGGTCGCCGTTCTGAGGCAGCAGTAAAACCCTCTCCCCCGAGGGGGGAAGCGAGCAATGAGACAAGTCATAAGCCCGCCTGCAAACTCTTCCCGCGCCACTGCATTTCCCCTAAGCGGCCCCGACCATGTCCATTGATAGCCTCTCCCAGCTGACTGATCCTGCCTGCGCGCCCCGCGTTGTGTTCAAGGTCGGCTCGGCGCTGCTGGTCGGTGCGGACGGTGCGCCGCGGCGGGACTGGCTCGCTGCGCTGGTTGCGGAGATCGCGGCGGCACGCGAGCGTGGGCAGGAAGTGATCGTTGTGTCCTCCGGTGCGATTGCGCTGGGCGCGCGCAAGCTGGGTCTGGCACGCGGGGGCAGGGGCAGCCTTGCCGATGCACAGGCCGCAGCCGCAGTCGGCCAGATCGCGCTCGCGGGGCTCTGGGCTGAGCTGCTTGGCGGCCACGGGCTGATCGCGGCGCAAGTGTTGCTGACGCTGGAGGATTTGGAAGACCGTCGCCGCTATCTCAATGTCACCGCCACGCTGGGCACGTTGCTCGCGTCGGGCGCGGTGCCGGTGATCAACGAGAACGACACTGTCGCGACCGAGGAAATCCGCTTTGGCGACAACGACCGCCTTGCCGCGCGCGTGGGCCAGGCGGCGGGCGCGAGCGCGGTCGTGCTGCTTTCCGATATCGACGGGCTTTATGACCGCGATCCGCGCCTTGAAGGCGCGGTGCGCGTGCCCGTGGTGCGCGGGGTCAGCCCCGAAATCCACGCTATGGCGACCGGTGGTTCTTCCTCAGGCCTTGGTTCGGGTGGGATGACCTCCAAGCTGCAGGCCGCCGAAATCGCCGGTCTTGCGGGCATTGCGCTCGCCATCATCGACGGCCGCCCCGTTTCCCCGCTCGCAGCAGCTTTAGCTGAGGAGCGCGGCACTTTGTTCTGCCCGCCGGGCAAGGCCCGGGCGCGCAAGGCTTGGCTGGGCGGCAAATTGCGCATGAAGGGCGCGGTTGCGGTCGATGCCGGCGCGGCGGCGGCGCTCGCGCGCGGCTCCAGCCTGCTTGCTGCCGGTGTCACCCGCGTGGAGGGCACGTTCAGCCGGGGCGACGCCATCGCCGTGCTAGCCCCTGACGACACTGTGCTCGCGCGCGGGCTCAGCGAGTATGACGCCGCCGAATGCGCCGCGCTGATGGGCCGCCCTTCGCCCGAGCATGAGGCGCTGCTTGGCTATGCCCCGCGCTCCGCGTTGATCCACCGCGACCAGTTGGTCATGCTGTGAGGCCTGTGGAGCCGAGAGGCGATCTTGTGGCAGTGACGGGCGCGACCGGCTTTGTCGGGCAGGCCGTGCTGCTCGCCGCCGGACGCCATAACCTCGATGTCCGCGCGCTCACCCGCCGCAAGCAGCGGTTGCGTGGCGGAGTGGAATGGGTTGCGGGGGATCTTGCCGATACCGATGCGCTGAAGCGACTGATGGAGGGTGCCAGCGCGGTGATCCACATCGCCGGGGTGGTGAATGCGCCCGATGCCGCGGGCTTCGACGAGGGTAATGTCAACGGTACGCTGCGGGTGATCGAGGCCGCCCACACCATGGGCGTGAGCCGCGTTGTCCATGTCTCCTCGCTCGCCGCGCGCGAACCGCAGCTTTCGCTCTATGGCGCCTCCAAGCTGCGCGGCGAGAAGCTGGTACGCGCCTCAGGCCTCGATTGGACGGTGGTGCGTCCGCCCGCCGTCTATGGCCCGCGCGATACCGAAATGCTCGAACTGTTCCGCCTCGCGCGGCGCGGGGTGGTGCCGCTGCCGCCGAACGGCAAGCTCTCGATCATCCATGTCGCTGATCTGGCGCAGCTCCTGTTGTCGCTGGTGCCGAGCGGCGAGGAAGTGACCCACCAGATGTTTGAGCCCGACGATGGCGAGCCCGGCGGCTGGACCCACGTGCGCCTCGCTCACGCCATCGGCGCGGCGCTTGACCGGCGCATTCGGCCACTTTCGCTTTCGCCGCGCCTCGTCGGCTGGGCGGCGCGCGCCGATCGCATGGTGCGCGGGCACAAGGCCAAGCTGACGCCTGATCGCGCGCGCTACATGTGCCATCCTGATTGGACCGTGGGAGAGGGCTTGATGCCGCCACCCGCGATCTGGCACCCGCGCATTGATACGCCCGAAGGCTTGCGTTCCACGGCAGCCTGGTATCGCGAGGCGGGCTGGCTGAAGTAGGCGTTCGGTCAGATCAGGACGATATCGCTCGCGGTCAGATGCGGAGCGCCGGTCAGCAGCGCGATAACCACGGCCGCGCCCGCGCCCGATCCGTCTGCATCATAGAGCAGCAGGCCTTGTACGGAATCGTAAAGCAGGTGGTCGCCGGGATGCGTTGCCGCGCTGCCCAGCGCCAGTCCGCTGGATGCGAGCGCCCCGGCGGGTAGGGCTGCGAGCGCGCTGAACGCTGCCCGCGAGAGTTCGATATGGTCTGTCCCATGCACGAGGTCTGCAATCGTGTCGCGGTCCGTGATGCCCGTGACGGCGGTGTCGAACACGAAGGCATCCTGCCCCGCGCCGCCGATCAACCGGTCGGCACCCATCCCGCCATAAAGCCGGTCGTCGCCCGCGCCGCCAGACAAGCTGTCCTTGCCACCATCGCCCTGCAGTGTGTCGTTGCCTTTGCCCCCGCTCAGCCGGTCGCGTCCGTCGCCACCACTCAGCCGGTTATCCGCCGCATTGCCGGTTATTGTGTCGTTGCCAGTGCCGCCAACCGCGTCCTCGATCACGGTGCCGAACGCAATGCCCACGTTCTGGGTGAGTGCGCCCACATCGGAGAGCGTGCCCGCCACCAGACTGATCCGCTGGTTGGCGCTATAGCCGCTGGCGTCGAGCGTATCGTGCCCCCCGGCGTCATAGATCGCGATCACCGGATCGGGGTTGTAGGTCGCATCGAAATCAAACACCGGCCGCCACGGCCCGCTCAGCTTGGTGTGGAAGCCATAGGTATCGTCGCCTGTCCG
>CANFIV010000192.1 GCA_947446935.1 Sphingomonadaceae bacterium
GCGAGCATGACCGCGATATATCGGATGGGCTTTACGGGGCGTGCTTCGCATGCCCGGGTATCGCTGCTCGAGACCGCGATCTGGCTTAACTGGAAAGCAGTGGCCGGCCCTTATGCCGGGCAGGAAGTGCCGACGCGCGAGGGCGATGGCGCAGATTTTCAGGTCCTGCCTTGCGTCGATGGCTGGATCGCATTTGTCTATCTGCCAGGCGAGTTCGACAGCGTGCGCCGCATGGTGGGCGATCCGGCTCTCGATGATCCCCGCTTCGCGACGGTGGCATCGCGCCGCGCCAATATTCGCGCGATCATTGAAATTGTCAGGCCTTGGTTGGCCGAGCGGACGCGCGCTGAGATCAACGCGCATGCGCAAGCCTGCGGCGTGCCGATCGGACCGGTGTTCAGCCCGCGCGAGCTGCTGGAGGATGACCAGTATGTGCATGGCAAGTTCATCACCGAGGTTGCTGGCACGGCAGGGGGCTCGGCTTTCCGCACTCCCGGCAGCCCCGCCACCGTAAACGGGCAGCGCCTGCCGCTTGCGCCGCGGACACGCGTCACGCTCGAGGACGTTCTGGGAGAACGCGCATGAACGGGCAGGAACTTCCACCGCTCGCCGGACTGCGGGTGATCGACTTCGGGCAACTGACGGCTGGCGCCAATGCGTCGGCCATGCTGGCAGACCTCGGCGCCGAGGTCATCAAGGTCGAATCCGGCGAACGGATTGACATATTCCGGGCGTGGAAACCGGATGGTTCGGATGGGTGGTGGAACCGTTCGCCGCAGTTTCACTTTACCAACCGCAACAAGTTCGGCGTCTCGATCAATCTCAAACATCCTGACGGGCGCAAGCTGCTGCGCGAACTGATTTGCCAATCTGATTGCGTGGTCGAGAATTTCCGGCGCGGCGTGATGGAAAGCCTGGGGCTTGGCTATGCCGAGCTTTCGGAGATTAACCCCAAGGTCGTCTATGCCGCCATATCGAGCCAGGGCAACGACGGTCCAAACCGGCTGCACCGCACGCTGGGATCGACCCTGGACGCCATCGGCGGACTTGCCGCGCTGACCGGCTATGAAGGCGGTGCGCCCCAGATTTCGGGCCGGGACTTCAACTATCCGGATCAGATCGTATCGCTGGCAGCGGTCGGCTTCATCATCCGCGCGCTCTGGGAAGCCCGGCGAACCGGCAAAGGTGCGCTCGTCGATGTGTCGCAGCGCGAACTCGCGACGTTCCTTGTTGGTGAACACCTGACAGCTGCGTCGGCCGACCCGGACTACGCCCCAGTACCCCAGGGCAATGCCGAAGCAGGCGTGCTGCTGCAGGAGTGTTTCAAGGGCAGCGACGGGCGCTGGGCAGCGATCACCGTGAGGACCGCAACCGACCAGCAGCGGATCGAGGCGCTGGTCGGGGATGGGCCCGATCTTGAGCGGAACCTTGCGCTCTGGATTGCGGTCCGGACAACGCAGGAAGCGGTCGAGGTGCTTCGGGCTGCCGGTTGTTCCGCGGCAGTCGTCAACAACGGGACGGATCTGCTGGCGGCCAGGAACCTGTGGGGCCGCAGCCTGGAATTCGCGGATGATGGCACGCTGGTGAAGGGCATGCCCTGTGCGTTCGACGACTATCCGTTCGAGGTTTCACGCACTGCGCCGGATCTCGGGCAGCATACCCGCCAAATGCTCAACCGGGTGCTTGGCATGAGCGAGGACGAGCTTGATCGGCTCGAAGCCGCCGGCGCGATCAATACCCAGCCCAAATTCTAAACCGCCAAGAATTGCGTCAGAACGTTGAAGGAAAATGCTGTGGTCGATAAATTTGTCATGCCCGATGGGGTCGAGCGCGTTTATCACAACGCCAGTGCAGCGGATATCCTGCCGACAATTCTAGACCTCTATGACTACCACAAGGTGTTCATTATCTGCTCGAAGACACTGAACACCAAGACCGACATCGTTCAAAGGATCCGCGACCGTCTTGGCGACAGGGTGATCGGCGTGACCGACGAAGTGGGAGAGCACTCCCCTGTGGTCAATGTGATCAAAGGCGCTGTGCAGATCCGCGATTCAGGCGCCGACGTGATGCTGACCATCGGCGGGGGCTCGGTGCTCGATTTCGCCAAATTCGTTCAGCTCGCGCTGACAGAAAAGGCGTTCACAAAAGAGGAGCTGCTGACCAGGGGCAAGTCCGGTCAAAACGCTGATCGCACAGAATATCTCGGCGTTTCAAAGGCTCAGCCGGTAATCCGGCAGATTGCCATACCGACTTCACTTGCTACCGCCGACTGGACTCCGGCTGGTACACCGGTCGACGAGGAGACCAAACTCAAGGTCGGGCTGATGACCGTACGCGGTGCGCCGCAGGTGATCATCTACGATCCGGAGATTCTGGGGCGGACGCCCTTGCGACTACTGCTCTCCACCGGGGTGCGCGGACTTGACCATTCGATCAATTCGCTATGCGTGCCCTCGCCGCATCCGCTTGCCAATATCCTCGCCTCGCATGCGGTCAAATTGTTCGTCGAGAACCTGCCAAGGGTCAAGCGCGACCCGACCGACCGGGAAGCCTTGACCAATTGCCAATTGGCCAACTGGTACGTCGGTGTCGTGGTCATGGCGATGGCGAACCAGCACGGCTTCAGCCACGCTCTCGCCCACGTCGTCGCGCCATGGGCCGACATCGCCCATAGCGATGTTGCCTGTGTGCTGATGCTCACCCAGGCCAAGTGGCTAGAAGGTCTCGAAACGTCACCACACACTCAGATCACCGAATTGTTGGGGCGGCCCGGGGTGAAATTTTCCGAGATGCTGACAGATCTGCTCGTTGAACTGGAAATGCCGACAACGCTTGCCGAACTGGGCGTCACCCTCGAACAGACCGAGGAAATGATCCCCCATGCGTTGGCGTGGAATGGTGTGACCACGAGCAATATCCGCCCGGTCAGGACAGCAGAGGACCTGCGTGCCGTCTTCAAAATTGCGCTCGGCGCCTAGGCTCGGTGTGCGCCGCCGTGCCAGAAAATCCCAGAAGGATTCTTGAATGCTAAGGACCCTGCTAAGCCAACTGGACGCACCGGTGATTGTTGCGCCGATGTTTCTGGTTTCATCGCCGGCACTTGTACTGGCGGTCTGTGCTGAAGGCATGATCGGAAGTTTCCCCGCACATTCAACGCGTACGCGCGAGGACTTCAGGGATTGGCTGATTGAGATCGAGAGCGGTCTGGAGGCCCTGCGCGCCCGCACTGGCAGCGGCCCTGTCGCGCCCTTTGCGGTCAACCTCGTGACCCACGCCACCAATCCGCGGATGGAAGGTGATCTCGAACTGTGCATCGAGCACAAAGTGCCCGTTGTGCTGACCTCGAAAGGTCAGCCGACCTCGGCAGTCGAGCGGATCCATGCCTACGGTGGCGTCGTGCTGCACGATGTGGCCAATCGCCGCCATGCCGAGAAGGCCATCGCCGCAGGCGTCGATGGGCTGATCGTGGTGACGCAGGGCGCTGGCGGGCACACCGGCACGATCAATCCGTTTGCGCTGATGAACGAGATCCGCGCCATTTATGATGGCCCCATCGCGCTTTCGGGCTGCATCGGGACCGGCAGCAATGTTCTGGCGGCGCAGGCGATGGGGGCAAATGCCGCCTATATCGGCACCCGATTCATTGCATCGGCGGAGTCGATCGCCCCCCAGGCGCACAAGGAAATGATCGTCGATGCGGCGGCGACCGATATCTTCTTCACGTCCTCGGTCGACGGCGCTCCTGCCAATTTCCTGACACAGAGCCTTCTGAATGCCGGCGCTGATCTCGATGTTCTGCGCACCACGCTTCCGGGTAAAGTCGTCGCCCTCTCGCAGGCCAACAAGCGCTGGAAGGATATCTGGTCGGCGGGCCAGGGCGTAGGAGCTACGGCCGGGATTGAATCCGCTACGCAGATCGCGCGCCGGATCAAGGCCGAGTACCGGGCGGCCGTGGACGATATGCGCCGCCGCCTGGCCGGTATCGCCCCATCGGTCGGGGCTGGAGCACCGGGTCAATGAGTGCCAAAGTCGCCGGATCGCCGCGTGTGCGTGCCTCTGCTGGAGAGAATGAAATTAGCGCCTTGAAACCGCGAACCGGCCGATCGGCCGGCCATCCCACCGCACGCATCCGCAGAATGGCTCCGGACGCCAAAGCGCCGCGCGGGGAGAACGTCGAAGTCATGCTCAACGCCGCACACGACGTGCTGGCGGAAGAGGGCTACCGGGGGTTTACGCTTCGGAAAATTGCTGAGCGATCAGGCGTTTCGCTGGGAACGCTGACCTATCACTTCAAGGATCGCGCGAGCCTGATCGACGGCATCTGCCGCCGCCATGTCCAGCGCTGGCAGGCCGCGCTCGACAAATGGGGTGAAACCGAAGCGCATTCCGAGAGCCCTGAGGCCTATCTCAAGTTTCTCCTCGCACGCCACTTGAGCGAACGCTTCAGCGTGCGCGCCTACCGCTTCGATGCGGAACTGTGGGCGATGTCAATGCGAAGCGATGACGCCTGGAATGTCCTGCAAAACGCGGCGAACGGGA
>CANFIV010000193.1 GCA_947446935.1 Sphingomonadaceae bacterium
CCCAGCGGGGTGACGACAATCGGCCGGTTCACCAGAATCGGATGCTCAAGCATCGCGGCCAGGATCGCCTCGTCGCTTGCGGCCGCATCGGTGAGACCCAGCTCCTCAGCCGGCGTGCCTTTGGTGCGCATGATCTCGCGCGCCGTGCCGCCCATGTCCTTCAGGATCTGATCCAGCTGCGGGCGCGTCCAGCCAACCTTGGCATACTCGATCACTTCGGGCGCGTAGCCAGCCGCCTCGATCATCGAAAGCGTGTTGCGCGAAGTGCCGCATTTGGGGTTGTGATAGATCGTGATGGGGAATGGCTGAGTCATGTGCATGCCTTTGCCAGCAACCTTCTACTAAGGGCAAGAGCGATCACCCGCGCAAACTGTCCGCCGTGCGCTGGTAGTAGCCCAGTTCGTTGATCGTCAGCCGCGCCGGGTTGCTGGCATAGAGTGCGCGTGCGGCGGCCAGTTGCAGGCGCGCGCTGCGCTGCCCCGCCGCCCCGCGCCGCGCCGCAACCGTGCCCAGCAGCAACCACGGATAGGCATCATAGGGCAGCGCCGGCCAGCGTGGTGCAAGCCGGTTCAGCATGGCCCAGCCCGCATCGTATTGCGCCTGCCCCAGCCCGGGGCCGGTAACGCCGTGCAACTCGGCAAAGACCTGCGCTGTGGCATCGGGGTAGAAGCTGGTCCCCACACCGCCATCGGCATCGGAGGGCAGGAAGGCCGCTTCGGCTGGAAGGAACAGCCCAGCCAGCCCCGCTGCGACCCGCCCTGCTGCCCGCATATAGATCGCAGCATCGCTATCCCCATGCGTGCCTAGTCGCGCGGCAAAGGCGGTGAGGCCGGACCAGACCTCGCAATTGTCCATCAGATAGGCCACGTCCGCCCCCGGCCGTGCCCGGTCGCGGAAAGTGCGAGTCAGCCCCGTGGGCTTCTGCAAGGAACGGATGCCCGCATCGGCGATGCGCTTGAGCGCCGCGACATGCACCGGCCACCACGCGCCATCCCCCGCCACAGCATCATATCGCGCCGCCAGCGAGAGCAGGGTTGCGGCATAAGCATCGTTCGAATCCGGCGCGATCAGCCGCTTGATCCTCGGCGCGACGGGATCGGCGCTGTAATCCGGCTCCACATCCATGATCACCCCGCGCGCCAGATCATAGCGCGTCAGTTGCAGATCGAGCCAGCCGCGCACTTCGCGCGGCATCCGCGCGGCAAAGGGCAGCAAGCCCAGATTGCCGAAATACCAGTTCACCACGCCCAGTGACGCGACCGTGAACGCCCCCGCCAGCGGCCCGCCCGTCAGCCGCAAGGCCCGCATGGCTGTGAGCGGAGAGAATGCTGCCACCGCTCCGGCCCTGCCTGCCGTGCTGGCCAGCGCCGCGCCCATTCCAGCCATCATCGTGCGGCGCGAAAGGCCGTGCGCCCGCAAGCTTGGGGGAGGGCGATTGTCCATGCGGCAAGTCTGCCAGAGACGCATGACATTGCAATGGCTGTCGCTCGCGCGCTTCGCCATGCCCCGAGCTTGCCCTAACCGCCGCACTCCCCTAGGGCCCCAGCCGACTTCGAACTGCAACAGAGAGTGCACGCACAGTGGCCAATGTGACCGTGATCGGCGCCCAGTGGGGCGATGAGGGCAAGGGCAAGATCGTCGACTGGCTCGCCAGCCGCGCAGATGTCGTGGTGCGCTTCCAGGGCGGCCACAATGCCGGGCATACGCTCGTGGTCGGCGACCAGGTTTACAAGCTCTCGCTGCTGCCGTCCGGCATCGTCACCGGCACGCTTTCGATCATCGGCAACGGTGTGGTGCTCGATCCCTGGGCGCTCAAGGCGGAAATCGAGAAGCTCACTGCGCAGGGCGTCAGCATCCACGCGGAAAACTTCGCGATTGCAGATAATTGCCCGCTAATTCTGCCGCTCCACCGCGATCTCGATGGCCTGCGTGAAACTGCTGCCGGTTCGGGCAAGATCGGCACAACCGGGCGCGGCATTGGCCCGGCCTATGAAGACAAGGTTGGCCGCCGCGCACTGCGCGTGTGCGATCTGGCGCACCTCGATGCGATGGATTCGCAGCTCGATCGGCTTTGCGCCCATCACGATGCGCTGCGCGCCGGCTTCGGCCAACCCGCTGTTGATCGCGAGGCTCTGCTGGCGGAACTGCGCGAAATCGCACCCTTTGTGCTGCAGTTCGCCCAGCCGGTGTGGAAGCGCCTGAAAAAGGTGCGCAAGGCCGGCGCGCGAATCCTGTTCGAAGGCGCGCAGGGCGTGCTGCTCGATGTCGATCACGGCACCTATCCGTTCGTCACCTCGTCCAACACCGTTTCGGGCACCGCCGCTTCGGGTTCGGGGCTCGGCCCCAATTCCACCGGCTTCGTGCTTGGCATCGTCAAGGCCTATACTACGCGCGTTGGATCGGGTCCGTTCCCGACCGAACTGGAAGACGAAGTCGGCCAGCGCCTTGGCGAACGCGGCCATGAATTCGGCACCGTAACGGGCCGCAAGCGCCGCTGCGGCTGGTTTGATGCAGTGCTGGTGCGCCAGTCCTGTGCGATTTCGGGCGTTACCGGCATCGCCCTCACCAAGCTCGATGTGCTCGATGGGTTCGACAAGGTGAAGATTTGCACCGGCTACCGGCTGCGCGGGCCGGACGGCAAGGCAAAAGTGCTTGATTATTTCCCCAGCCATTCGGCTGATCAGGCGCTGGTCGAGCCGATCTACGAGGAAATGGACGGCTGGCAGGGCACCACCGCCGGTGCGCGTTCGTGGGCCGATCTGCCCGCGCAGGCGATCAAGTATATCCAGCGCGTGCAGGAACTGATCGAAACCCCCGTCGCGCTGGTTTCCACCAGTCCGGAACGCGAGGATACGATCCTTGTGCGTGATCCTTTCGTGGACTGAACGCGGGCTGCGAATCGCAACCCGTTCTGCCGCGCGTGGAAGCGGGCCGATGCCCCTATGCCCGGAATGATGGCCGGAAAAGCGCGGTGCCGAGCGCCTGTTCAGCAGGCCGATGCATCGCTCTTGGCGCTAAGAAAATATCTGAAATAATGAGATTTTTTGGAGATTTCGCCCAGAATTGGGCCGAGCTCTTGATCCAAAATCGAGCAATATGACCTTGACCTAAACCCGCTTTGTTCCACCCTTGTTCGTATAGGTGGTATTGCGGAGTGCACAATTAATGGGACAGCCTGCCAGGCCATTTGATTATGTCGCCGCCGACCCGAGCGGGCATAAGGTCGTGGAGGTGCAGGGCCAGAGCAGGGGCCAGAATTGGGGCCGCGTTCAGGATCGCGGCACATCGCTTCTGACGGTGTCGATTTTTGCCGATCGCAGCTATCTGCGCGCCGAGCTGGAAGAAGATGCAGCGGCTGCGGGGCTGCGGATCGCGCAGAACAGCGATCTTGGCAGCCTGCTCGAAGCGGATTCCGGTCTGGCTCTCGGCGATCTTGTGCTCGTCGATTGCCCGGTGATCGACGGAGCCGAACTGGCTGCGCTTGCCCGGCTCGATCTGCGGGCGGCCAAAAGTGGTGCGCAGCTTGTCGTTTCAACCAGCATCGGATCGCTGGACGATGTGTTCGGTTGCCTCGATCAGAGCGCGGCGCAGATCCTTGTCTCCCCGAGCCGGGCGGACCGCGTCATCGCACTCGGGCGCACGCTCGCCCGCGCCGGCAAGCGCGTGCGCGAGCTTTCGGGAGAGGATCGGCTCGCGCTCTTGCGCCTTACCGAGCAGGTCGGCGACATCGCGCAGAAGCTCGAACTGCTCTCCTTCACCTCGGGCCCCGCCACTGCCAAGCCTTCGGCCTTCCGCTTCGATGGCACTGGCGATGAAGGGCAACTCGATGATGCCAATGCACGGTTCGTCCGCGCGGCGCGCCCGCCGCTTCCCGATCCGCGGCTGGTGCGCAGGATCATTCGCCAGCGCCAGTTGCGTGCGCGCTTCTTCGAAGGCGATCTCTTTGCCGATCCGGCGTGGGATATGCTGCTCGATCTCACCGCAGCGCGCGCCGAACACGTCCGCGTCTCGGTCACCTCGCTCTGCATCGCCTCAGGCGTGCCGCCCACCACTGCGCTGCGCTGGATCGCTCAGATGACCGACGCCGGCCTGCTCCAGCGCGTCGACGATGAAACCGATCGCCGCCGCGCCTTCATCACGCTGACAGAAAAAGCGTCAGACGACATCGCCCGCTACTTTGCCGAACTCGGGGCTGGCTCGGCCACTTTGGTCTAAGGCATGGGAACCACCGAAAGTGAAGGGGCGCCTCCAGCGCTGCGGAAATGACTTCCCCTGAAAGGGGAGAGGGATCGTCCGAAGGGTGATGGAGGGGTAGAGCCGCGCGGTCCATTCGCCTCAAAGCCCCGCAAGCCATCCCTCACCCGTCCGCCAGATTCGACCCTGCGTCTCCCCTACTCGGCCTCCTCCCGCTCGGCCTGGCTGCGAAGCGGCCGCACTCGCAGGCGCGCGCCCAGCGCGTCCGCTTCCGGGCCACTGGCCCGCGCATCCATCGCCGTCTGCAAGGCGCGGTACCCTGCCAGAACCGCCACGCC
>CANFIV010000194.1 GCA_947446935.1 Sphingomonadaceae bacterium
GCGGCAGCTCCGCGGGTGGTTCGCTGACAGGCCCGGTCTATCAGTGGAGCGACGGATCGGTCACCGGTCTGGCCGCGACCATCACGAGCGGCGTGGCCAAGCCCAAGAAGGCGAGTGGCGGCATGCCCGCGCTGGGCGGCGCGGCGCTTGATCCCGCCGATGTGCGTGCGGTGGCAGCCTATGTCTGGACGCTGGGACATCCGGGCTGAGCCTGGCTAGTCCCAGCCGCCTCCAAGCGCCTGCATCAAGTCAACGCTGGCGATGAGCGCGCGGGCGGCCGCGTCTGATCGGCTGATCCGGCGCTCGAACAGGCCCACTTCGATGTCGATGGCCTCGATCCGGGAGAGCGTGCCGTTTGCCGCCCGCCGCTCCCCGCGGGCGAGCAGGACTTCGCCTTCCTTCTCGGCAGCCGAAGCCATGGCGAGGCCGCTTCGCCGCGCCTGCACGGTCTGGAGACCGTCGTTCACTTCACGCAAGGCCCTGAGCACGGTCTCGCGGTAAGCGGCAGCAGCGCCCTCGCGCTGGGCCTGCCGCCCTGCGACGCGCGCCTTGTGCCGCCCGCCGTCGAACACCGGCAACGCAAACAGCGCGCCGAGGCCGAAGCTGCTCGCGGCAGCCGACAGGAGCTGCCCAAGCCCGGGGGATGCGACCCCGCCCGATGCGGTCAACCCGATCACCGGCAGCCAGCCCTTGCGCTCGCTGCGCAAGCGTTCGTCGGCCGCGAACAGGCTGGCCTGCGCGGCGGCTATATCCGGGCGGCGGCTCAGGAGATCGGCGGGCAGGCCCACGGGAACTTCGGGTGGAGGACGGTTAAAGCCGGGATCGCCCGGGCTGATGGCCCGACTTTGCCCGAGCAAAAAGCCCAGTTGCCGCCACGCGCTGTCCCGCAGGAGCGCGAGTTCGTTCTCTCTTGCACGCGCCGCATCGAGCCTCCGGCGCATCGCTTCGCCCGCCGCCGGCGGTGCCAGTCCAAGCGCCTCGCGCTGGATCGCGATGCTCTGAGCCTCCTCCAGCATGGTGCATATCCGGTGAGCCTGCCCTGCGGCTTCGGCATAGTGGCGGCCGATGAACCACGTTCGGGCGGTCTCGGCCTCGATCAGCAAGGTGGTGTCACGCAGCAGAGCGTCGGATGAGCGGACATCCTGCCGCTGCGCGGATCGCTCGCCCGAAAGGCGGCCAAACAGATCGACTTCCCAGCCGATATCCAGCCGCGCGGTAAAGAGATCACCGCTTTCGCCCGCAGCATTGACCAGAGGGCCCTCGGCATGGGTGGCGCTGCCATCAAGGGTGGCTGTGGGCATCCGGGCCGCAGCACCAGCCTTTGCCGCTGAGCGCGCAAGGGCGACGCGGGCCAGGGCCTGCTCGATATGCGTGTTGCCGGCATGCGCTTCGGCGATCAGGTGATCGAGCGCGGGATCGCCGAACACGGTCCACCACGCCTTGCCCGGCACAGCGCGTGAAGAGGGATCGGAGGCCGCATCAAAGCTGGCTGGAAAAGCGGGCACAACACCAGCGCCAAATGCCTCGGAAGGCTTGGCAAGGGCCGGCTCGGCGAATGCCAGCAGCCCCGCGAACACGGGCACGAGGCTCTTGTACTTTGGAATGGTCACGGGCGGAGCACGAAAAGGATGGCCGGGGCAGCAACCCCGGCCATCCTTCACCGCATCGATCAGATGCCGGCGCAGCGCGTGTAGTACACGACGGGGGTCGAATTGCCGCCCTTGCCGTTCTGGTTCTGGGTCTGGCCCGAAACGTCGGTCGTGGAGCTGCTGGTGCTGCTACCGCCCGAACCGGCGCGCAGGTTGGTCTTGATCTTCATGGGTAGTCCTCCTTTTGGATGTGCCAGGGCACAGGTATCCGCGAGCTCTCTGGCTGGCGAATTCTGGAAGCAGGATAGTGTCCCGCGTAGTTTGGACGGGGAGGCCGTCGCCTGCGATCCAAAGCACGAGCAGTTCACCCAGCGCTTCGGGCAGGAACGACGCGGCGCGATCAGATGCCTGCGCAGCGCGTGTAGACAACGACGGGCACGACGTCCGGGGTCGAAACCGAGGTCGAGGTCGAATCGGTCGAGGTCGACTTGCTGCCGCTTGCCGCAGTGCCGCTCTTTGCGCCCGCGCGCAGGTTGGTCTTGATCTTCATGGGTACTCCTCCTCTAGATGTGCTCGTGCACGGGTATCCACCAGCGCTTACGCTGGCGAATGTTGAGGCACGGGGGTAGTTTCCCGCGCAATCAGAATAGCTTGGGCATCAACCGCGATGCTGAGCCCGAACAGCGTCGAGAGCTCGTCGGGCAGGAACGGCACACTGCGCATGTCAGGTCCCATCAACACGTTGTGCAGATTGATCTGCTGCAGAGTGAGAGCATGGGCAGGGGCCGCGCGGTGCAGCAGGGCTGCTGTGCGGGCCTGTATCGTCTCTGCAAGTGCAATGATCCGCCGGGCTCGACTCAGGAAATCCAGCACGATTGCAGCAAATTGCGATGCCAGGGCTTCGCTGCCTGCGCCGAAATGATCGGCTGCGGCCCGCACCAGCGCTTCCGTAGCGTCTGCCGAACCCGGCTCGCCACCACCCGCGACAAGTGCGGACAGCGGGTTTGCAGGCTCGGCCTCACCGAGTCCGCGCGCGCATGCGGCGAACATATCATCGTAGACTGCCTCGCGGTGGCTGCGCCATTCCTCGCTGGCCAGAAACGAGCGATGGCTGAGCGCGGCAAAGTGCCCGGCAAAACGCTGCGCCATGGCTGCAGCGCCGGGCAGATTGGCCGCCGCATCGTCCGAGAGCAGCGCATGGAGCTGCGCATAGCACCGCGCCATGGCGGGCCAGAGCGAGAACACCGTGCCGAACGTCTTGAGGCCTAGCAGGCCATAATCCATCGCTTGTTCGATCAAAGCGGCGGCTTCGGCGAGTTTCGGATCGCACGCCTGGTCAAATCCGCTGCGAGGCGCGCTCCCGTGGAGGATGACCCCGAGAAAATCCTCGATCATGAAGCGCGGTCCGGCGCAGACGCCGTGATCGGAGTGGAACAGGTAGTTTCTATCGGCATAGGCGAGGATATCCCCGGCCGTAACCGGCGCATCGGCAGCGCGCATCGGTTCGTAAAGCGGCACGAACATCATATGGTGCATCACCATCCGCAGCCCATCGGTCACGCGGAACAGGTTTGAGAGCGCCGGATGCAGCGCACCGTCGGCGACCGGCGCATCGCGGCGCAGCATCATGTAGCTCGGGAGGGCGAGTACGCAGACCGCGAGCCGCTCGACATGCGCCACAGTCCAGCCGTTCGCAGCATCCGGAAAGCGCGCAAGATAAGCCGCGCGGATCGGCAGCAGCAGACCCATCATCTGCCGCCAATGCGCGCGCATGGCTTTCAGCGCGGTCATGTTGATCGGCTTTTCAGCCTGATAGCGATTGCCCGGATAGGGGCAGCCGCGCCATTCGGTCGGCACCTCGGTGCGCGCGGCGGCGGGAAACACGTTGGCCTCGCCGATGTGGCGCCCGTCGGCATCGCTGAACACATGTGCGGTACGGAATACAGGCACGACCACTTCGAGATACGCCGGGTCTAGCGCGGTGCCGGTCAGTTCTTCCATGAGCGAGGGCGCGCCCGTCCATGTCCTGGGCGCGGCCATCGGCGCGGGCGGCAGGGGCGAAGGCACAGGGCCGAGCGAATGGGCCTGACCCGACTGTGCCTGACCCGACTGTGCCTCGCTCGCAGGCGCCAGCAGGTCTTCGGTGAGCAGTGCGGCCAGCATTTCGGCAGCCTCGTCCCAATCAAGATCGCCCTGCTCCGCAGCATCGCCAGCGCGGAAGCCTCCGGGTGTCACGAGCGCTTCGGCAAAGGCGAAATGACGAGGTTCGTCCCAGGAAACTTCCTTCCCGGAATGGTACAACGTCAGCAGGGGCGCTCCGTTCGCATCGGTCTCATGCTGCAGCAAAGCCGCGCGTGCCCTGGGCATGGCAAGCAGCATATCCGGCGTTACGGCCGGCGCGCTGAGAAGTGCGGCAAGCGGCTGCAAAGCTGCCGTTTCGTCCCTCCGCGCTGCGCCTGATCTGGCCATCTATCCCCACCTCTGTTCGGCTCGATGCCCCCGTCAACGCAGCGCGACCCGCAGTTATTCGGATCAGGCAGAATTATTTTTTACCGAGAATAATTGCCCGAGCCGGTTCGTTGATGGGCCGGCGCAGTGACTGCGAGAGGGGCAATGGCAGGTTCGTTTACACGCACGAGACGGGCATTGGAGGTCGACCGCGGGGCGGGAGCAAGGCTCTTGCTCTGGACAGGGATAGTCCTCCTCGCCGCTTGGGCGGCGTGGTTCCTGTTTGCTCGCGTTTCGGTCTATGAAGTCTCCCGCAGCGCCCGGATCGAGGTCGCAGGCGCATCGCGCACGGTCTCGAGCGAACAAGGCGGACGCCTTGTCGGCTCGGGCCTGTTTATTGCCCGACATGTGCAGGCGGGCGAAGTCCTTGCAGAGCTCGATTCCTCGGCGCAGCGGCTGCGGCTTGCTGAAGCCGAAGCACGCCTCTCCGGGTA
>CANFIV010000195.1 GCA_947446935.1 Sphingomonadaceae bacterium
GCACTGCTGACGAGGAGCATGTGACCGGGAAGAGGCACCACCGCATGGCCTTTCGCGATCTGGCCAAAGGCGCGCACCGTGTTGCCGTGTGCAAGGTCGATCTCGGTCACCTCACTCCCACGGGCGACATAGAGCAGCTGGCTTTCCGGTTCGACCGCCGCATAGTCCCAGCCGCCGTCAGCGGCCTTGATTGCACCGGTCACACTATAGGTCGGCGGCGCGGCAGCGGTGAGTGTCAGAGCAAGGACAGAAGCGGCGGCAAGGCTGAGCAGGGTGCGCATGATCGGATCGGGCTCCACACGTGAGGACGGCGCCGCTTATGCGACAGGAGCCAAGCCCTGCGCGAGCGATTTGCGCGGTGGGGCGCAAAGGTTGGGAAGAATTGTAGAAACTGCCCCGCGCAGCGGGTGCCGCCGCTGGTCCGGATGGGCTAAGCGAGACGCAGCAGGCAGGGACTGGCGAAGTATGCGGATATTCATTGCCGAAGATGACGGCGATACAGCCGCGCGGATCGCGGATTGCCTGGCCGACCAGGGACACGAGGTGGTCATCGCAGCCACTGGCCCGGCCGCGCTTGAAAAGGCGGCCGCAGGCGTTTTCGATGTGATGATCCTCGATCGCCTCCTGCCCGGGCTCGACGGCATTTCGGTGATGACCGCCCTGCGCGCGCGCGATTGTGCCACGCCGGTGCTGATGCTCACGGCTCTGGGCGGGATTGCCGACCGGGTCGAGGGGCTGGAGGCAGGGGCGGACGATTATCTGGTCAAGCCCTTCGCCCCTGATGAACTCGTGGCAAGGGTCCATGCGCTGGGGCGGCGACCTATTCTCGGCGCGGCCACCACCCGGCTGCAGGCCGGCGACATCGCGCTCGATCTCATGCGCCGCGAGTGCAGCCGCGCCGGGCGTGCGGTCCTGCTGCAACCGCGCGAGTTCGAGCTGCTCGAACTGCTGGTGCGCAATGCCGGGCGGGTGGTTACTCGCAAGATGTTTCTCGAGGGCGTCTGGGGCTTCCGCTTCGATCCGCAGACCAACATCGTACAGAGCCATCTCAGCCGTCTGCGCTCAAAGCTGCGCGAAGGGTTCGAGGCCGATCCGATCGAAACCGTGCGGGGCGAAGGCTATATCCTGCGGGCGGACGGATAGGGCGCGATGCGCGCGGCCTATCGCATTGCGCTGATCTTCGCGTCTGCCTTCGCGCTGGCGTTCAGCGTGCTGGGCGCATCGGTCTATGTCGCTGCCAACATCCAGTTTCAGGCCATGCGCGACCGCGACATTGCCCGCGAGATGGGCGAAATGGTCGAGGAGGAGACCCGCGCGAAGATGATCGATGAAATCGGCGAGCGCGAGGCGGAAAAACTCGGGCAACGCTACGGCTATGCCTTGTTCGAGCGGGCGTCCGGCAGGCGTGTCGGCGGGGCCCTCGTTATCGCGATGCCGCCACTGGGCCCTGGCTGGGCGAAAGCCGCCGGACGCTCGGGGGCGGCTGCGCGCTACCGGATTGATGCGATCGATCTGGGTTTTGGCGACCGCCTCGTGATCGGGCTGGATTCGCAGCAGATCGAGGAAGTCGATTCTGCGATCCTCGCGCTGTTTGGTGGCGCCTTCGTCGTCCTGATCATCATCAGCGGGCTCGGCGGATTGCTGCTCGGGCGCTATCTCAACGCGCGGCTTGATCCGATGGCCGCCACCGCACGGGCCATCATAGCGGGCGATCTCAATCGCCGCGTGCCGATGCGCAGCCGGAACGACGAATTCGAGGAAACGGCCCGCGCGATCAACGCCATGCTCGATCGCATCGTGCGCCTGATGAAGAACCTGCGGCAGGTGTCCAGCGACATAGCCCATGATCTGCGCACGCCGCTGATGCGGCTACGCGGCGCGCTGGACCGCCTGGACACCGACCCCGGCGCTTCTGCGCAGGCGGCGGCAGAAGGCGATGCGCTGCTTTCGCTGTTCGATGCGATCCTGCGCATCAATGAAGTCGAAGGCGGCGCGCTGGTCGAGAGCTTTGCGCCCATCGACCTCTCGCGCCTGATCCGCGATCTGGGCGAGAGCTATGTCGTCGCCTTTGCCGATGAGGCGCGCGAACTGCGGGTCGCGGTCGAACCCGGGATCATGGTGCACGGACATCAGGAACTGCTGGCGCAGGCCGTGGCCAACCTGCTCGATAACAGCCGCATTCACACGCCCCGCGGCAGTGGTGTTACACTCGGCCTTGCCGTTGTCGACGGCCAGGTAGTGATCACGGTTACCGACGAGGGCGCCGGGATCGCGCCAGGAGATCGCGGGCGCATGCTGCAGCGCTTCGTGCGCGGCGATAACAGCCGCTCTACGCCGGGGAGCGGCCTGGGGCTCAGCCTCGTGGCAGCCGTGGTCCACGCCCATCGCGGCGAGATCGAGCTGGCCGATGCAGCGCCCGGACTTGTGGTCCGGCTTACCTTGCCGACATCCTGAGCACGTTGCTCGACAGTCACCGCAGATTGCAAAGACGACTGCCAAGATATTCGACGGAAAAGTGGGGACTGTGACCGTCAGCTTCGTTTGCCGCTTTCGACCGCTTTTGACGTACTCCGACGTTTGTCGATGCTGACCTGAGTGGCTTGCATTGGTCGGTATCCCTAGTTCAGACTAAAGCAACTCGTAGTCCTGAAAATGGATATGCCATGCATGAGGTGCGGCCTGATCGACGATCACGCCGTGGTCGATGGCCCCGTGGGTCTCAGTATTGAGCCAATCCCAAAGGTGACCGTTGCTGTTGAGCGGCAAAACGTCGCTGAGGGCATCACTGGCGAAAGCCTTGCGCATGCCCAGGACCGCTTCAGCCACGTCCGTCACCGTGACCGCGATGGCTTGGGTGTCGGCCAGCGTGCCATCGCTGGCGCGGACGATAACGTCATAGACGTTGTTGCCGCCCGCATCGGCCGGGGCCTCGAAGTTTGGCGCGGCGACAAATGACAGCGCGCCGGTCGTCGCGTTGATCTTGAACAGCGCTGCATCCGAACCGCCAGTGATCGCGTACGTCAACTTCGCGCCCGCGTCGGGATCGGTGGCAAACACCGAGGTCACCGCAGTCGAGTTTTCTGCAACTGAAACGGTGGCCGTCGCACCCCCGCCATTGCTGGTGATCACAGGTACGCCAGCCGGGTCGCCCAAGCTGAACACTTGTGCCTTGATGCTGGAGCCGTCGCTATCGCCGCCCAGCAGGCTTCCGTCCTGCCACGTGACCACAAAATCGCCGTTTGCAAGGCCCGTGACCTTCGGTGAGAACTGAAAGAGCGCTGTCTGGGTATTGACCAGGAACTCGGTGCCCACCTTGGTGCCATCTGCGCCGAACACTTGCGCCTTGATGCTGGTGTTGTTGCTGTCGCCCAGTGTTCCGCTGTCGTCTGCCCACGTGACCACAAAGCCGCCGTTCGCAATGTCCCCGATGGTCGGTTTGAACTGGCTGTTCGCCGTCTGGGTATTGACTAGGAACTCGGTGCCCACCTTGGTGCCATCTGCGCCGAACAGTTGCGCCTTGATGCTGGTGCTGTCGCTGTCGCCCAGTGTTCCGCTGTTGTCCTCCCATGTGACCACGAAGCCGCCGTTTGCAAGGCCTGTAATCGTCGACCCAATTTGCGAGTTCCCCGTCTGGGTATTGACTAAGAACTCTGTGCCGACCTTAGTGCCATCAGCACCGAACACTTGCGCCTTGATGCTGGTGCCGCTGCCGTCGCCCAGCGTTCCGCTGTTGTCCTGCCATGTGACGACAAAGCCGCCGTTTGCAAGGCCTGTAATGGTCGGAATGAACTGATTGCCCGCCGTCTGGGTATTGACCAGAAATTCGGCGCCTACCTTGGTGGCATCGGCACCGAACACTTGTGCCTTGATGCTGTAGCTGCTGCTGTCGCCTAGCGTTCCGCTGTTGTCCTGCCATGTGACGACAAAGCCTCCGTTCGCGAGGCCTGTGATGGTCGGAACTTGCTGAGCGCCCGCCGTCTGGGTATTGACTAGGAACTCGGCACCCACCTTGGTGCCATCTGCGCCGAACATTTGTGCCTTGATGCTGTAGCTGCTGCTGTCGCCTAGCGTGCGGCTAGGGTCCTGCCACGTGACGACAAAGCCTCCGTTCGCGAGGCCCGTGATGGTCGGAACTTGCTGAGCGTTCGCCGTCTGAGTGTTGATCAGGAACTCGGTGCCCACCTTGGTGCCATCTGAACTGAACACTTGTGCCTTGATGCTGGTGCCGCTGCCGTCGCCGAGTGTTCCGCTGCTATCCTGCCATGTGACGACAAAGCCTCCGTTCGCGAGGCCTGTGATGGTCGGATTCAACTGATCGCTTGCCGTCTGCGTGTTGACCAGCAACTCAGGCCCCACTTTGACGGCTTCAATCGCCACATCGGTCACCGTGACCGCGATGGCTTGGGTGTCGGCCAGCGTGCCATCGCTGGCGCGGACGATAACGTCATAGACGTTGTTGCCGCCCGCATCGGCCGGGGCCTCGAAGTTTGGCGCGGCGACAAATGACAGC
>CANFIV010000196.1 GCA_947446935.1 Sphingomonadaceae bacterium
GATCGAGTGGAACATCAAGTCCACCACCAAGGCGCAGCAGGGCCTCTATGAATACGACGCAGTGGCCCGCCTGCGCGATGGCCAGCTCGGCGATCCGCGCGTGCACGAAATCTCGAACTACATCCGCCGCGGCAAGCTGTGGGAGGCCTTCACCTCGCCGCAGCTCCCGGTCCTGCTGATCGACGAGATCGACAAGGCGGACATCGAGTTCCCGAACGACCTGCTGCAAGAGCTCGACCGGATGAGCTTCGACGTCTACGAGACGCACGAGACAATCGCCGCCAAGGAGCGCCCGATCGTCGTCATCACATCGAACAACGAGAAGGAACTGCCCGACGCGTTCCTGCGCCGCTGCTTCTTCCACTACATCAAGTTCCCGGACCGGGCGACGATGCAGTCGATCATCGACGTCCACTTCCCGAACATCCAGAAGACCCTCGTCACCAAGGCGATGGATATCTTCTACGAAGTTCGCGAAGTGCCCGGCCTCAAAAAGAAGCCCTCGACGTCCGAACTGCTCGACTGGCTCAAGCTCCTGCTCAACGAGGACATGCCGCTCGACGTGCTCCAGAACCGCGACCCGACCAAGGCGATCCCGCCCCTGCATGGCGCGCTGCTCAAGAACGAGCAGGACGTGATGCTGTTCGAACGCCTGGCGTTTATGGCGCGGCGGCCTTCCAACTGAGCCAGAATGGCGGGCTGATGCTGCGGCACCTGCTCCTTGCAGCGGCGCTCATCGGAGCGCCGCAAGCCTTGTGGGCAGAGGACGTTGCCAGCCAGAAGGGCGTCATTGTCGCCGATGTGGCCGCGCCTTGGCTTCATGTCGGATCGGGTATTTCGATTCCGCCCCGGATCGGCAGTTTCGTTCGGGGCACGATCCAGCAGAACGGCGAAAACCAGCTCGATGTCGCGATCGGCTATGAAGCGCCGGAAACGCATACGACGCTGACCGTCTATCTCTTCCATGCGTGGCTGCCGCAGGCACCGGTTTGGTTTGACCGGATTGATGCCGCCATGCATTCGCCGCAATCCAACGCACGGCTGGGCGGGATGCTGGACGCCGACCCGATCATTACGCCCTTCGCGCCGACTGGGCAGAGCGCGGCGACCGCACTCCGCTCAGCCTATGCCATGACCGGCAACAGGGTCAAAGCCACCGGAAGCGCGGCGCTACCTGCCGGCGAATGGCTGGTAACAATCCGCATGAGCTCGACGACCATGGACAAGGCCGGGCTGGACGCGGCCATAGCCGAAGCCGCCGCCGCAATCGCGACTCCCAAGCCGAAACGGGAAGTCGAACCCGCCCAGCCGATCGCCGTCTGCAAGGATGCCATGCCGCTCAAGGCCGCAAAGCGCGCCAAGCCCGAAATGATGGATTCTCTGCTGGCCGGAATCGGCATGTTGGGCGGCGACACAGACGACAAGAACGCCGATCCTTCGGCAAGTCCGGAAAAGGACGCCGCCAAATCTGCCGCAGACGCACCTGCCAAACCGGTCGTCTGGTGCCGCGATTCCAGTTCGAAGATCGAATACGGAGTCTACCGCGACAGTTCGGGCGATACGCCGGGCTACCTGATCGCGCTGGGCGATGCCGGTATCGCCGCCGAGGTGACGCCAAGCCTTGCCGGCCTCATTTCGGGGCACAAGCGCTTCTCGGTCGCGCTGCATCTGCTCGACCGCGATTTCTCGTTTGCTCCCTTCACGACCTTGCCCACGCCCGAACAGGTTTTCGCGGTCGTCCAGAATGACCAGCCGATCAGCAGTTCGGACCGGTCTGGCAACATTTCGGTTTCGGTCCCCAACTAACTCGGCAACGTGAGACGCTAGGAGGAAAGCATGAATCACCCCGGCGGATGCCTATGCGGTTCGGTCCGCTATTCGATTTCGGCGGAGCCCATTGGCGCGCGCATGTGCTGGTGCCGGGATTGCCAGCGCATCGCCAGCGGTTCGGCCACGGTCAACGTGCTGTTCCCGGAAGAGGCCGTTTCCATCACGGGCGATCTCGGGCTGTTCACGATGATCGCGGACAGCGGCAACACCGTGGAGCGTGGCTTCTGCAAGGTCTGCGGCGCGCAGATGTACAGCCGCACGGTTACGCCCAAGGGCCTGCCGATGCGCGTGCGCGCGGGCACGCTTGACGATCCCGAACTCTGCGCGCCCACCGCCGCGATCTGGACAGAAAGCGCCCCGAGTTGGGCTCCGATTCCCGATCACTTCACCCGGCACCTGAAGGGCCCGCCACCGGTCTAAAAGCCCTCTCCCCTTCAGGGGAGAGGGTTGGGAGAAGGGAACAAGCGCCGCGTCAATCCCGCGGCCCGAGCTTCTCCAGCTCCACTTCGGCAAACATCGCCTTCACCGCAGGCCGCGCGTTGATCTGTTCGATCCAGCGCACCAGACCCGGTGTCTTCTCCTTGCTGACGAACTCGGGAAAGCCGAACTGCATCCCGTTGGCGATGGCGAAGTTGCAGATATCGGCCAGCGTATACTGCCCCGGCACCAGCCACTCGTTCTCGCGCAGATGGTCATCGAGCCGCTTCACGGAAACCGCGATCTTGCGCATTTCCTCGTCGAGCATGTCCTGCGGAAAGCCCTCGCGCGCGCGGCGCCATTTCACTTGCTGCTCGGGGATGGGAATCGCTTTCACCTTCGCCTCGAACTCGGCGTCCGAAAGCGCCTTCACCATATTGCCGACGTAGCGGTGCCAGCCGATGGTCGAGACGCACCAGCAGAAGTACTCGTCGACCCACTTGGTCCACACCCGCATCGCCGCCTTGCCAGCGGACGTAGCGGGGCGCAGCGAAACGGCGGTCGGATATTCATCCTCAAGGTATTCGCAGATCACCGTGCTCTCGGTGATCACATGGTCACCATCGACCAGCGCCGGTACCTGCCCGCGCGGGTTGATCGCCTTGAACCAGTCGGTATGGTGTTCGAACTTTGCCGGATCGAGCCGGTTCTTCTCGAATTCCAGCCCCTTCTCATACAATGTGAGCAGCGGCTTCATCGAGTTGGCAGCGGGGCCGAAACTGTAGAGCTTGAGCATGGTTGTGGTTATCCTCTCGCGGTTGACCCAGCCTACAAATTGTATGGTACACTAACAATCCCAAATGTGAGGAGAGGCCCATGGCATACACCGGACGCTGCGCCTGCGGGGCCGTCACCGCCACGATCGCTGCCGATGCGCCCATTGCGGTGCGCCAGTGCTGGTGCCGCCAGTGCCAGCAGCTCGCAGGCGGATCGCACAGCACCAATGCCATGTTCCTGACCGATAACGTGACCATCACCGGCAATCTAGGCACCCATGCCTACACCGCCGCCAGCGGCAACACGCTCACCCAGTCGTTCTGCGCATCCTGCGGCACGCCGGTCATGGGCCAGGTCTCCGCCCGTCCGCAGTTCCGCACGATGCGCGTCGGCTTCATCCAACCGCCGCACGACCTCACCCCGCAAATGGTGATCTGGACCGACGACGCTCCGGCATGGGCAGTGATCCCCAAAGGCATCGAACGCCACGCGAAGCAGCCGCCCCCGCCGCCGTCCAAATCGTAGCCCTTGCCGAACAGCTTGCCCTTGGCCACCATTCACCTTAATCATCCGGTTAATACGCGAGCGAGGCCCGACCACCCATGTTCTTCAACTTCATCGACGAGCTGCGCGCGGCGGGCATCAAGGCCAGCTTCAAGGAGCACCTCGTCCTGCTCGAAGCGCTCGAAAAGGACGTGATCGAGCAGACGCCCGAGGCGTTTTACTATCTCTCCCGCGCCACGTTCGTGAAGGATGAGGGCCTGCTCGACCGGTTCGATCAGGTGTTCAACAAGGTCTTCAAGGGCCTCCTCACCGATTACGGCCAGCGCCCGGTCGATATTCCCGAGGACTGGCTGCGCGCCGTCGCCGAAAAGTTCCTCAGCGAAGAGGAAATGGAGAAGATCAAGGCGCTCGGCTCGTGGGACGAGATCATGGAGACGCTGAAAAAGCGGCTCGAAGAGCAGAAGGAACGCCACGAAGGCGGCAGCAAGTGGATCGGCACTGGCGGCACCAGCCCGTTCGGCCACGGCGGCTACAACCCCGAAGGCGTGCGCATCGGCGGCGAGGGCAAGCATGGCCGCGCGATCAAGGTCTGGGAAAAGCGCGAGTTCGCCAACCTTGATAACACCAAGGAACTCGGCACCCGCAACATCAAGATTGCGCTGCGCCGCCTGCGCCGTTTCGCGCGCGAAGGCCATGCCGACGAGCTGGATCTGCCCGGCACGATCGAGGGCACCGCCAAGCAAGGCTGGCTCGATATCCGCATGCGGCCTGAACGGCGCAATGCGGTCAAACTGCTGTTGTTCCTCGATGTCGGCGGGTCGATGGACCCGTTCATCAAGCTGGTGGAGGAGCTGTTCAGCGCCGCCACCGCCGAGTTCAAGAACATGGAGTTCTTCTATTTCCACAACTGCCTCTACGAAGGCGTGTGGAAGGACAACAAGCGCCGCTGGTCCGAGCGCACCAACAC
>CANFIV010000197.1 GCA_947446935.1 Sphingomonadaceae bacterium
ACCGGTCGGTCCATACGACTTTGGCCTGACGCGGCGGCAGACCGGGCAGCGTGATCCACACGTTTTCGCCAGGGCGCAGGCGTTCCATGCCCGCCAATCTGAGGCCATGCTGCGAAAGATCGAAGATCTGGGCCGCAAGCCGCACGATTGTGCGCCGATACTGGACCCGCACTAGCAGAGGGCGGCGTTCGGACCGCCGCTCCTGCTGTGATCGTTGATCGGGTTGCTCGGCGGGCATGGGGACTCCGACTGGTGCAGGCCTCGATTAAAAAGATTGTTATTGTTTTACATTCCCAAGCCCTTCCAATTCATTAACCCGATGGAAATTATGGCAAGCTCCGGAAACCCTCGCTAAACAGTACGAGCGCATGGTTGGCGGTCTGCCCGGCTGCAGGATCGAGAAGCACTGATGACACTCCGTCTCCACACTTATTGGCGTTCTTCCGCGGCCTGGCGTGTGCGCATTGCGCTCGCATTCAAGGGGCTCGACTGGGATGCCGCCGCGCACGATCTGCGCACGGGCGGCCAGTCCACACCGGATTACCTTGCACTCAATCCGCAAGCGCTCGTGCCTGCCCTCGAAGTCGATGGCGATGTTCTCACCCAGAGCCTTGCCATCTGCGAGTATCTGGACGAGCGCTGGCCGCAGCCGCCATTGCTGCCCGCCGATCTGCTCGAGCGCGCGCGGGTGCGCGCTTTTGCAATGGCGGTCGCCTGCGATATCCACCCGGTCCAGAACCTCAGAGTGCTGCGCATGCTGCGCGCGCGCGGGCTCGATCAGGCGGCAGTAAACGGCTGGGCGTGCGAGGTGGTCGAGACCGGACTTGCCGCCTGCGCGCGGTTGATTGAAGACCGCACCGGACCCTACTGCTTTGGGGAAGCGGTCACGCTTGCCGATATCGTTCTGATCCCGCAGATGGCCAATGCCCGCCGGTTCGGCGCGCGGGTCGATTACCCGCGCCTTGAAGCCATCGAGGCTGCGGCGCTGGCCCATCCCGCCTTCGCTGCCGCGCGGCCCGAATTACAGGCGGATGCCGACCCCAGTTGACAATCGGGCCCGGTGGGCGAAGCTAAGCCCTCGCCACCAAGGGAGTACTTCATGCGCCGCCACTTGTTGATGTCCGCCGCTCTGATCCTGCTGGCGGCTGGGCCTGCCTGCAGCGCCAAGACGGGTTCCCGGCCGGTCGATCCCGCAACGGCGCTTCAAATGCGTCTACTCACGCTCGATACCCACCTCGATACGCCCGCGTCACTGGCTTTTCCGGGCTGGTCGATCACCGATGCGCATACCGTGCAGGACGATTACACGCAGGTCGATTTGCCGCGCATGAAGCGTGGCGGGCTGGATGGCGGGTTCTGGGCGATCTACACACCGCAGGGTCCGCTCGATCCGGAGTCAACCCGCAAGGCGCGCGATTTTGCGGTGATGCGGGGTGTCGCGATCCGTGAGATGGTCGCCGCGCACCCGGACTCATTCGCTTTGGCGAGCCGAGCGGCCGATGCTGCCGCGATCAAGGCCAGCGGCAAGCGCGTGGTCTATTTGTCGATCGAAAACGCCTGGCCTCTCGGCGATGACCCGACACTGCTGCGTTCGTTCTACGCCATGGGTGTGCGCATTTCAGGCTTTGCGCATTTCCGCACCAATCAGTTTGCCGACAGTTCAACAGATGCCGCACGCTGGGATGGACTCAGCCCGCTCGGCGTGCAGCTTCTGGCCGAGATGAACCGCCTTGGTGTCGTACCCGATCTCTCGCACAGCTCCGATCGCGCGCTCGATGATGCGTTGCGCCTTTCAAAGGCACCGATCATCCTCACCCATTCGGGTTGCAAGGCCGTGCTCGATCATCCGCGCAACATCGACGACGCGCACCTCAAGGCTCTCGCAGCGCAAGGCGGAGTCATCCAGATCAATTCGGTCTATGTTAAGGCCATGAAGCAAAGCGCAGAGCGCGAGGCGGCGCTCAAGGCGTTTGAAGCCAAGTATCCCGAAGACAAGCGCGTCACCGCCGCTGAGCGCAAGGACATGCTCGCGGCGCGGCACGCGATCGACGCACAGTATCCCGAAGCGCGGGCCGGGTTCGAAGATGTCATGGCCAACCTCCTCCACGCCATCAAGGTTGCCGGGGTCGAACATGTCGGCATTGGGCTTGATTGGGACGGCGGCGGCGGGGTGACCGGCCTTGAGGACATTGTCGATCTGCCCAAGCTGACTGCGGCCCTGCTCGCTGCAGGTTACAGCGAGGCGGATGTTGCCAAGATCTGGTCGGGCAATGTGCTGCGGGTTCTTGCGGCAGCGGAGGCAGAGGCCGCCAAGGAGCAGACTGCCGGAAGTTGAAGGCGCTAGCGCACTTCGGCTTTCAGGCCGAGGTGCGCCGCCAGCGACTTGAGATCGCGCTCGACGCCTTCATTGACCAGCACTGCGATCTGCGGCTTTACCTCAAGGACGAGGTTTGCGCCGTCCACGCGCAGAGCGCTGCCGCCGATCCCTTGCGCGGTACTCCCGCTGAACCGGCGGCACAACCGCACCGCAAGGCCCCAGGCCTGCGCCTCACGCAATTGGCCGGGCGTGGCGAGCAATCCAAGCTCCGGGGGTAGATCGCTGCGCCCGGTGTTGGCGATCATCGCTGCGGCAAGCATGGCGCGATCGGATGGACTTGCGCCGATCCAGCGCTTGCGCAAGGCCCACTCGCGCGCCAGATCGCCGCGCAGATTGGGTTCGACCATCGCGGTGGCGAGGCACAACATGGATGCTGCAAGGCGCAGTCGTTCGCTTCCCGGCGGCGCATCGGGCAGGCTGGCAGGCGCGGTCCATCCTGCGACCATCGCTGCGGTGCCTGCGGAAATACCGTATTCGTCGGTAAAGGCCGCCGCGCCCGCAACCAGCGGGTCTTGCATGCGCACACCCGGTGCCATGCTGTCCCACAGCACACCTTCGCGCAGCCCCCATGATGAGAACACAAGCCGCCCCGGCTGCAGCGAGCGGATCAGCACGGCGAGCAATGCGGCAGTATCGGGGAGTGCTGCGAGGCGGGCACTCGAAATGCCCGGGATCGGTGTCAACATGTCCGGCTTCTTGCGCGCCAACGCCTTGGCGATGGTCTGCGCGGCCATGGCATCGATTTCAAATCCATGCGGATCGTCGATCGGCCAGGCCTTCACAATCATTGCGTGGCGCGCGAAAGCCCGCAGCGAGCCGCCGACAAGATAAAGCGTTGAGCCGGGGGCGGCGCGCCATGAGGCGCGCTTGAGCGCCTTGGCGATGGTCTGGCCAAATGCGCGCTCGCCGCCCGCGCGCAGACCCGGCAGGCGCAGTGTGCCGAGCGGCATCGAAATGCCGTGTCGGCATCCGGCGGGATCGACATCAACCAGCTCAAGACTGCCGCCGCCCAGATCGCCAACCACCCCCGTCGCTGCCGGAAATGCGCCGATCACGCCGTGCGCGCTTGTCACCGCTTCTTCCTCGCCGCTCAGGAGCCGCGGGGAAAGCCCCAGAGACCTGATCTGATCGAGGAACGCGGGCCCGTTCTCCGCATCGCGCACTGCCGCTGTTGCAACGACATCGATCTGCGTGATCCCCTTGAGATCGAGCAGGGTTCGATAGCGCGCAAGCGAAGCCAGCGCTGCCGCCGAGGCGCGCCCGCCCAGTTTGCCGTTCTCGGCGACGCCCTTGCCGAGCCGTGCGGTGATCTTTTCGTTGTGCAGCACATCGGGCGCGCGCGCGGGGCCGCCATAAATGACGAGGCGCACGGTGTTCGAGCCGATGTCGATGATCGCCCGGGAAGGCGTGTAGGGGGAATTGCGGGGCGTTTTGGTCATTCAGGTCAGGCCGGTGGCATCCCGCCGCGCCGCAACGCGAGCTTGGGGACCTTGCGGCCCTTGGTCAGCGCAGCACCGCGCCCCGATAGCGAAGGGTTGGTCATGAAATAGCGGTGCACGTTGAAGGGGCGCGGGCCCGGATCGGCACGGTGGTATGTGCCGTCCGCGTCAAGCAGCCAGCTTTGTTCGGTATCGATCAGATTTGCGAGCATGACCTGATCGAGCACCTGATCGTGCACCGTGGAATTGCGGATCGGCACGAGAACCTCGACCCGCCGGTCGAGATTGCGGGTCATCCCGTCGGCCGAGGAAATGAACACCCGCGCGCGCCGGTTGGGCAGCGGAGCACCGTTGCCGAAGGCCCAGATGCGGCTGTGTTCGAGGAACCGGCCGATCACTGATTTGACTTTGATCCGTTCAGAAAGGCCGGGAACCCCGGGGCGCAGGCAGCAGATGCCGCGTACGATAAGGTTTATGTCCACCCCCGCATCGCTCGCTGCATAGAGCCGGTTGATCAATTGGCTGTCGGTCAGCGAATTGAGCTTGGCCCAGATCGTCGCGGGCTGGCCCGCTTCGGCCAGCGCGATCTCGCGGTCGATGCATTCGTAGAGCTTGCGCCGCACCCCGATCGGCGCGATCGCCAGCATCTCGGTCGCCTTGGGCTCGA
>CANFIV010000198.1 GCA_947446935.1 Sphingomonadaceae bacterium
CACCGAAGCGGCCGTCGCCGCCGGCATATTCGGTGCGCCCAGCTTCATCGTCGCTGGCGAACTTTATTTCGGGCAGGACCGGATGGACTTCGTCGAGGCCGCACTGGGCGCTTCAGCATGACCGCGCTCATCGTCGGCGCGGGTGACGCGCTTGGCAGCGCCATCGCCCGCCGCGCCGCGCGCGGGGGGCTCGCCGTCGCTGCCGCCCGCCGCAATGGCGACCAGCTCTCACCGCTGGTTGATGCGATCACTGCCGAAGGCGGAATCGCGCGCGGCTTTGGCTGCGATGCGCGCGAGGAGGATGCGGTGATCGCCCTCTTCGATACGGTCGAGGCCGAGATGGGCCCGCTCGAGCTGGTGGTGTTCAACATCGGCGCCAACGTGAATTTCCCCGTCACGGAAACCACCGCTCGCGTCTATCGCAAGGTCTGGGAAATGGCCGCCTTCGCGGGATTTCTCACCGGGCGCGAGGCGGCGCGGCGCATGGCCCCACGCGGGAAGGGCACGATCATCTTCACCGGTGCCACCGCCAGCTTGCGCGGCGGCAAAGGCTTTTCCGCTTTTGCCGGCGCCAAGTTCGCCTTGCGCGCGCTCGCCCAGAGCATGGCGCGTGAGCTTGGGCCTTCCGGAATCCACATCGCCCATACGATTATCGACGGCGCAATCGACACCGCGTGGATCGCGCAGAACTTTCCCGATCGCTATGCGCTGAAAGCCGAGGACGGTATCCTCAACCCGGACTCCATCGCCGACGCCTACTGGCAGCTCCACACCCAGCCGCGCGATGCCTGGACCCACGAGCTCGATCTGCGCCCGTGGATGGAGAGCTGGTAGGCATAAGTCTGCGCGAAGTGCTAAATGGTGCCGGCTAGAGGATTCGAACCCCTGGCCCCCTGATTACAAATCAGGTGCTCTACCAACTGAGCTAAGCCGGCGCGCCGCTGTCTCTAGCGCGGTTGCTTCCATAGCGTCAGGTGGCACCAAAGGTCCAGCCTTCGGTTGCGGCAATTTCGGGTGTGAGCCCCTTGGGGCTCCAAAGTGCAGGATCATGCGCAACGCGGCGCAGCCAGGCGGCGGTGACAAGGGCATCGCTGCGATGGTCATCGATCCCGCCTTCAAGGCCCGCGCCCCGGCTGCCGAGCCGCGCCAGCGCCGCATCGAGTTCTGCGCCGTCCCTTATTTTTGAGCGGCCCGCTGTCCTTCCGCCAGCTATCGCCGCGATGGTGGTGTAGATCTCGCAGACCACCGAACCGCGCGCGGGCAGCGGATCGATCGGCCAGACCGGCAGCCACCCGCCCAACCGGTGCAGCAATCGCATCCCCGAAAGGCTCGATTTGCCCACTTGCGCCGCGCCGACCAGATTGAAGTTGGAGTAAGGTTTGCAGCCCATCGCCTGCTGCGCCAGTTCGGTCACGCGAAACCGCCCGCGTCCGCCTCCGAACGCCGCTCCCTCGCGCCCGCCATGCCGCCGAAAATGCGCGGAAGCCTCAGGGTGATCCACAAAGGGTCCGACCGACAAGTGCGGTTCGTCCGCGCAGATCGCATCGATCAACGCCCACAAGCGCTTGGCATCGCGCGGGCTTTCGTTCCAGTCCGGAAAGAAATCCTGCCTGTCCGCAAAGGCCAGACTGATACCGAGGTCCATTCCCACCAGCGTATCGGCGGGCAATTCTTCCAGCAGCCACGCCAGCACTTCGGTACGCGACCAACGATGCGCTGGGCGCACCAACTCGGGCGCGGCTTCACCTACGGTGCAAATCGCCAGCGCAATTCCGCGGTGCCGCTCGCCCGCAGCGCCCGACCAGTCAATGGCGGCGTAGTGCTGGAATCTTGGTTCCATCAGAAAATCGGTCCAGGAATCGCTAAGGTGCGGTCACGCGCGTGCCGGTGAACGGAGCGTCGAAAGGTCCGGCGATCACTTTGCCGTCCACATCATAGCCGAGGAACATGCCGGTTCCTGTCAGGTGGTCACGGGTCACATCAACAACATAGGTGAACTCTCCGCGTCCGACCAGTTTGTGGGTCAACCGGTCCGCCATGATTTCCACCCATTTTCCGCTGACCTTGCCGCCATTGCGCCGCCACGCCCCCTTGCCATCGCTATCGCTGGTGCGCGGGTCTCCGGCATCGGGGTTGGCTTGCTGCATCGTATGGTCGGCGTTGAAAACATAGAGGTGCAGAGGAAACGGCGCGGCGGGCTGCTGTACCAGCCAGGTGCCCACCACGGGATCTATCGCGGATGGGTGCGCAGAAGCGGAGCCCGCCGCAAGCGCGCAGGTCAGGGCGAGAAGCCGTCTGACGCCATGCCGTGCCATTCTCATGTCCGCCGCTCCATCCGCTTCTTCTCCCACCACTCCAGCCGCTTCAGGATCTCGCGCTCGAACCCGCGCTCGACCGGTTTGTAGAACTCCTGCGCGCGCATTCCCTCGGGCCAATAATCCGCGCCCGAAAACCCATCCTCGGCCTGATGGTCATAGGCATAGCCCGCGCCGTAGCCGATATCCTTCATCAGCTTGGTTGGCGCGTTGAGGATATGCGCCGGGGGCGCGAGTGAGCCGGTTTCCTTTGCGCTCACCCATGCGGACTTCTGCGCCGCATACGCTGCATTCGATTTGGGCGCGGTCGCGCAGTAAAGGCACGCCTGCACGATCGCGAGTTCGCCTTCGGGTGAGCCGAGGAACTGATAGGCATCCTTCGCCGCCAGACACTGCATCAGCGCCTGCGGATCGGCGAGGCCGATGTCCTCGCTGGCAAAGCGTACCAGCCGCCGCAGCACGTAGAGTGGCTCCTCGCCCGCTGTCAGCATCCGCGCCATGTAATAGAGCGCCGCCTGCGGGTCCGATCCGCGCAGCGCCTTGTGCAGTGCTGAAATCAGATTGTAGTGCCCGTCGCGGTCCTTGTCGTAGACCGCCACGCGCCGCATCAGAAACGCGCCCAGCTCCGCTGGCCCGAGCGGCGCGGGAAGTGACACATCGAACAGAGTCTCTGCCTGCCCCAGCAGAAAGCGGCCGTCGCCATCGGCCGAGGCAATCAGCGCTTCGCGCGCAGGCGGGGTAAGCGGCAGGCGTAGGCCTGTCGTCTCCTCCGCCCGCGCGAGCAGCTCGCCCAGCGCCGCGGCATCGAGCCGGTGCAGGATGAGCACTTGGGCGCGGCTCAGCAGCGCGGCGTTCAGCGCAAAGCTCGGGTTTTCGGTTGTCGCGCCGACGAGCGTCACCGTGCCCTTCTCGACATAGGGCAGAAACCCGTCCTGCTGCGCGCGGTTGAAGCGGTGGATTTCGTCCACGAACAGCAGCGTCTTGCGACCGATCTGCGCCATGGCCTCGGCCTCCGCGAACACCTTCTTGAGGTCCGCTACGCCCGAAAACACCGCACTTATCGCAATGTAGCGCAGCCCCACCGCATCGGCGAGCAGCCTTGCGATCGAGGTTTTGCCCGTGCCCGGTGGGCCCCACAGGATGATCGAGGACAGCTTGCCCGCAGCAACCATGCGCCCGATCGCGCCCTCGGGCCCGGTCAGGTGGGATTGGCCTACCACATCGGCCAGCCCCTGCGGACGCAACCTGTCTGCAAGCGGCGCATCGTCTGGCGCGCGCTCACGGGGGGATTCGCTGGGGGCAGGGGCGAAGAGATCGGACATTCGAAGACTGAGATAGGGCCCCGCGCGCAAATTTGCATCCACCCACTTGCAAAGAGTGTTTAAAGATATATCTTAGAGCCATCTGAAGCATCAAGGATATACAATGCGATTCGATAGACACGGCCACGGACATGGCCATATGCGCCACCTCGGCTTGAAAATGATGGCACGCGGCTTCGGCGGTGGTTGGGGCCATCGCAGTGGCTGGGGCGGCGGTTTCGGCGGTGACAGCTGGGACAGCGACGAGCCCCCTTTCGGCGGACGCAGAGGCGGCAGGGGTGGCCATCGCGGCCGCATGTTCGGCCCCGGCGAACTCCGCCTCCTGCTCCTCCTCCTCATCGATGAGCAGGACCGCCACGGCTACGAACTGATCAAGGCGATCGAGGAACTGGCCGGCGGCGACTATGCGCCGAGCCCCGGCGTCGTTTACCCCACGCTCGCGCTTTTGGTCGATGAAGGCATGATCACCGAAGTGCCCGGTGAGGGCTCTCGCAAGGCCTTCACCATGACCGACGCGGGCCGCGCCGAATTGGCCGCGAAGTTGGAGGAGGCCAAGGCCGTCGTCCAGCGTCTCGGCGATTTCGCCAAGGCGCGCAGCGATGCGGAAGGCCGCGCTGGCAGCCACCCGCTGCGCCGGGCGGTCGCCAACCTCATGCTCGCGCTGCGCCACACGGCGGGCGGCGGTCTCGAACCCGAAACCGCGCACCAGATCGCCGACATTCTGGATGAAGCCGCCCGCAAGATCGAGCGTCTCGGAGGCGTCCAGTGAGCGCATCCAGCACCGCCATGGTCCCCACCGCTTCGGCGAGCAAATACCTCCAGCAAGTGTGCAAGCAC
>CANFIV010000199.1 GCA_947446935.1 Sphingomonadaceae bacterium
AAGCGAGGGAATCGTTGCCGAGGGAACTCCGCTGATGTCCATCGGAGATGCCCGGCGGATCGAACTTGTGGTCGATCTCCTCTCGCGTGAGGCGGTTCGAGTAAAGGTGGGCGATCCCGTGGATATCACCCAATGGGGCGGCGATGCGCCGCTGCATGGGCATGTCGCGCGGATCGAACCGTTCGGCCGGCTGAAGGTTTCGGCGCTTGGCGTAGAGGAACAGCGAGTCAATCTTATCGTGCGTTTCGATATGGATAGCGCGAAACAGGCCGCTCGGTTGGGGCATGGTTATCAGGTGGATGCGACGGTCATCCTGTGGCGCCACCCGGACGTTCTCAAAGTTCCGATCAGCGCGCTGTTCCGCGGCACCGATGGCGGCTGGCAGGCCTTCGTCGCCGAAAAGGGCAGAGCCCAGGCGCGCGCGGTCAAGGTTGGCCACATCAACGATGCCGATGCGGAAGTACTGGGCGGACTGGCAGCCGGCGAGGCCGTCATTCTCGATCCCGGCAATACAATCACCGATGGTGCGAAAGTCACGCCGCGCCGGAAATGATAACACGCCTACAACGACGAGGATGCCCAATGGCAATTACGATGACAGTAAATGGCGCGGCGCAGACCGTCACCGGATCGTGCATCGAACTGCGCTCCGCCAAGGCGCGCATCCTTCTGGATTGCGGATTGTTTCAGGGCTCCCGAACCCTTGAGGCGCTCAACCACGAACCGCTGGCATTCGATGCCCGGGCGATCGACGCAGTCGTGGTGAGCCACGCCCACATCGACCACAGCGGATTGCTGCCACGGCTTGTCGCCGAAGGGTTCAAAGGGGCGCTCTGGTGTACTGCAGAGACTTCGGACCTGCTGGAATTCATGCTGGCCGACGCGGGACGCATCCAGGAATACGAGGCGGAGCGACGCAACCGCCGGCGTGATCGCGCCGGTGATGATCCCTTCATACCAATCTATACCGAAGAAGATGCCATGGCCGCCTGGCGGATGACGCGACCGGTCGCGCTGGGCGAATGGTTCGAACCGGCGCCTGGTTTCCGGGTAAGGCTCTGGAATGCAGGGCACATCCTCGGCTCAGCCTCGATCGAGGTTGAAGCCGAAGGTGTTCGTCTGCTCTATTCCGGGGACGTCGGCCCGGACAACAAGGCGTTTCATCCCGATCCGGTGACGCCGACCGGCTACGACTACGTGATCTGCGAATCCACTTATGGTGATCGCAAGCGTGAACGAGTCACGCTGGAGCAACGTCGCCAGTTGCTCGAATCCGAAATAGCAGAGTCAAGAGCGCGCGGCGGTAATCTCGTTATCCCGGCATTTGCGCTGGAGCGCACGCAGGAACTGCTGCTCGACATAGCAACATTGTCCAGTTCGGGTCGGATCGGCAACGCGATGGTCTTCGTCGATTCACCGCTCGCCAGCCGCGCCACCACGGTATTCAGCAAATACGCGGCGCAGTTGGAGGACACCGGCGGCCACGATGTCTTCAACCACCCATCCATCCATTACACCAACGACGTGATGGAATCGATGAAGCTGAACACGATGTCGGGCGCGATCATCCTCTCGGCTTCGGGCATGTGCGAGGCTGGCCGCATCCGGCATCACCTGCTCTACAACCTGCCAAGACGCGATTCGACGATCCTTTTCGTCGGCTTCCAGGCAGAAGGATCGCTCGGCAGGGTCATTCTCGACGGCGCGCAGCGCGTGCGCATTTCGGGGGGCGATGTACGTGTACGGGCACAGATCCGGCACATTGACAGCTATTCCGCGCATGCTGATCAGAGCGAGCTTCTCGACTGGATTGCGGCGTGTGGGCCGATCGCCGGGAATCTTTTCCTTGACCATGGCGAGCGGCAATCCATCGCCGAATTGCGGTCGCTTGCCGAAGCAAGAGGGCTGGCGCCGTCGGTGCTGGTGCCCGAAATCGGGGAAACGTACGAACTTGGTGCGGGTGTCCCGGCCCGCAGGATCAAGACCGGGCGGGAGGATATTCGCGCAGCGCTAGGGTATGACTGGCAAAACAGCTATGCCGACCTTGCAATCAACCTGAAGCGGAAACTGGCTGCAATCCGCGATACGGAAGCGCGCCAGAAGGCAATCGACGAGATGCGCGCGGTGCTGAACAGCTATACCGACGCACGCGCCGCTCATCACAAGCAAGACCGGTGACAGATCGCACGATTTTGACGAACACGAAACAAGGGCGGCTCTCGACTGTTTCGGTTTTTCAGGTGAATGGCAGAAACTTAGGCGAATTTGGGTGCGCCGAAAATACTTGGAAAACGTTCGCTGCTCGAGCGCCCTCGCCGTGAGCCTGACAGACAGCAGCCAGCAGCCAGCCGGTTTCTCCCGTAATGCATTAAAGGCGTCGGATGCCGGCTAATGGCAGAACCGGACACAGACCGCCGCGCAGCAAACCCTTGAGCGCAGGCGCCGCATCGGGGAACGCCTTGCGCATCGCGCACCACTCGTGAACGCGCGGCTCGCAAGCTCAAGTTGCTGCGAGGCAGCAATTACCCTCGCCCTCTGCCCGGCATTCGTGCCGGGCAGACCCGCTTGGCGGGAAATCAGAACTTGGCGCCGAGCGTAACGCCGAAGGTGCGCCCTTCGGCATAGGCGACAACATCTGCCACCGGCACCTGCGGGAAGAGCTGGCTGGCGTAAGCAACGTTGCCCAGATTTCGGCCCCACGCCTTCACGCTGTAGCGATCCTGTGCGAACGACAGCGTGGCCGACGCGTTGACCAGCGAATAGGCCTGCTGCGCGAGACGGTTTTCCGGATCGCTGAACCACTTGGTCGAGTGGAAGTAGTCAGCCGCCAGCGCAAGGTTGGCCGAGCCGATCGGCACCTTGTATTCCGCGCCGAGATTGATCGTCCAGTCGGGCGTGTTTGGCAGACGCTTGCCCTTGGCGCTGATGTTGGCGAGCTGGGTGATGCCGCCGGTGGGGATAAGCCCCGTTTGCGCGATCGAGAAATCATCGAACCGATCATGCACATAGCCAAGCCCGGCCGTAAGGGTGAGGCCGGTGACGGGAATGGCGGTCACATCGAGGTCGAAGCCCGAGATCTTGGCCGACTTGCCATTATACACCGCAGGCAGGCCGTTGAGATAGGTGTTGAGCTGGATGTCCTTGAAACTGTAGTAATATCCCGCCGCGTTGATGCGCAGATGGCGGTCCAGCAGATCGCTCTTCAGGCCGACCTCGAATGCATCGAGGACTTCCGGCCGGATATAGGAAGCTGCCCGAACGCTGGTGGGATCATAGCCGCCGCTCTTGAAGCCGCGGTTATAGGACGCATAGACCATCACATCCTTGGTAAAATGATGATCGAGCGCCGCCCGCCAAGTGAGCTTGGTCACCTTCTTGCTGTCGGCAGTGGGGCCCAGCGGGAAATCGAGCGGGGGCACCAGATTGTGGAACACGCCTTCGGCGAAATACGACTTCTTCTCGCTGGTCAGCCGCAGGCCGAGCGTCAGCGCGGTTGCCTCACTGACCTTGTAGGTTGCCTGGCCGTACCCTGCGAACGATTCCGTATTCTGGTAGGTTGAAAAGTCCTGCAGGAAGCCCAGCGCAGGGGCGACGAGGTGCGCGGGAATAAAGCCGCTCTTGCGATTGAAGTAATAGAGACCGAGTGCCCAACTCAGCGGGCCTGACCCGTTCGAGATCAGCTGCAATTCCTGGCTGAACGCCTTGTTTGGCACCCCGCCGTTGGCGCTCAGAATCGGCAGCGGCAGCGATTCGGAATCGAATGCGAACTTCCAGTCGCCATGGCGATAGGCCGAGATGCTGACAAGCTTCGCACCGGCGAACTCGTGAGTGAGATTGAGGCTTACGCCGTAGTCCTCGCTATCGGCCATCGGCTGGACGTCGGAATTCACGTCGAACTTGCGGCCGGCGAAGGGGACACCGGTAAGCGGGAGCTCATCCGGCACGGGGCGATAGGCGGGGAAGGCACCCTTGAGTTTGCTGTAGTCAAAAATCAGTGTGGCGCTGGTCGCCTCGCCAAGTTCGGCTTTCCACTTGCTCCGCACCGAGAGCGATTCCATCGTGCCCACATCGAGACCGTTGAACAGGTTCTTGCCGAAGCCGTCCTGCCGGTTCTTGTAGTCCACCGAGATGTCGGCGGAGAGGCCGCTGCTGAGCGGCCCGGAGAGATAGGCGCTGCCGGTGATGGTGTTGAGGTTGCCGTAGCCGACCTGCGCGCTGCCCTCGAACGTCTTGCCCGGATCGCGCGTGGTGATCTGGAGCAAACCGCCGGTCGCATTGCGCCCGAACAGGGTGCCTTGCGGCCCCTTGAGCACCGCCACCTGCGCGATGTTGTTGAAGGACATGACATCCGAGCCGGGCGAGGAATAGTAGACGCCGTCGACATAGATCGCGACCGAGTTTTCGTTGCCGCCCTGCGAGATCTGGGTGCCGACGCCGCGGATGCGCGGCGAGCCGCCTATGCCGGCGGTC
>CANFIV010000200.1 GCA_947446935.1 Sphingomonadaceae bacterium
AATGCCGCCTGATCGCGGAAGGTCGCGATGCAGTGGAACAGGTTGGCATCATCATCCGACTGGAACAGTTCGTAGACCAAGGCATCGGGTTCATGCTGGAAGACGAGGCCCTTGAGCTCGGTCTGGAGCGCGATGAATTCCTCGCGCCGCTCTGGCTTGACCAAGAGGCGGGCGATGAAGCTGCGGGCAAGGGTCATGCTTTTTCTCCCGAAAGTTCTGCGACCAGCGTATCCCGCAAGCGGAATTTCTGGATCTTCGATGTCGACATCGGCCACGAGGTTACGAACCGCACGTGGCGCGGCAGCTTGAAGCTGGCGAGCTTGCCCTTGCAGTGATCGATCAGTTCGCGCTCGCTCGCGCTGGCCGCACCGCGTAGCTCGATGAACGCGGCCGGCACTTCGACATAACGAGGATCGGGAATGCCGACGACTTGCGCGAGTTGCACCGCTGGATGGCTGTGCAGAACTGCCTCGATCTCGGCCGCCGCAACATTCTCACCGCCGACTTTCAGCATGTCCTTGGTGCGGCCATGGAACATGATCTGCCCCTCCGCATCGAACGAACCGATGTCACCGGTGTGGAACCAGCCATCCGCGTCGATCACTTCGGCGGTCTTTTCAGGAGCGTTGTAATAGCCTGCAAGCATGTTGGGCCCGCGCGCGACAATCTCGCCCTGCACGCCAACGGGGCATTCCGCGCCACTCTCGACATCGACGATCCGCACATCCCACTCATCGAGCGGCACGCCAAGCCGCCAACCGCGCGCTTCCCAGCTATCAGTGGGGCGGCTGGTACAGATCGTGCCCGAACCTTCGGTCAGGCCGTAAGTGCCGACCATGATCGTGTGCGGCATCGCGGCGGTCATTGCGGTGCGGATCGCATCGGGCTGGACCGCGAAATTGGCGTTCATCAGCCGCACGCTGGAGAGGTCCGTAGTCGCGAAATCCGGGTGCGCGATCAGATCCTGCATGATCGTGACGAAGCACGGATAGGCATGCGTCGCCTTCTCGCGCGCAAGCATACCCAGCGCCACACCCGCATCGAAATTGGGGATCGTGAGATAGGCACCGCCCGCATCGACGATCGCCACCATCGGGAGGATGCCTGCGATATGGAAAATCGGCAGCGGCGACCAGAACCGGTCTCCGGCCCCGATCTCATACCGTTTTCCCAGATTGCGGCTGTTGCCTACAATGCCGCGATGACGGATCAGGCAGCCCTTGGGATTGGCCGTGGTGCCGGAAGTATAGAGGATCAAGGCGATGCTGGCCGGATCGACGGCATCGATCCGCGCATCCACCAAAGCGTCATCGACCTCATCGCCCGCAGCCAGCGCGGCGGCAGACGGGATCAGCGATGCCGGACAGGGATCATCCACGCAGATGATCGAGGCCAGCTTTGGCGCTTCGGGAAGCGCCAGTGCGGCGGGATTTGCAGCCGCCCCGAGCGAAGGCAGCGCGGTCAACAGCCGCTCACCGAAATCGAGCGAATCCGCAACCTTGCCCGTCGTAATCAGGCAGACCAGGTCGCAATCGGCCACCAGAAAGGCAAGCTCGCCGGGCTGGTAACGCGCATTGACCGGCACCGCGACTGCACCTGCCATGGCGATCCCGAACAGGATGTCCATGAATTCAGGCCGTGTGGTCAGCAGGATGCCGACATTGTCGCCGGGCTGCACGCCGCGCGCGATCAAGGCCTTGGCCCAGCGCCGCGCCGCGTGGTTCATCGCCGCGTAGCTGGTGCGCCGCTCCGGAAACACGAGCGCATCCTGATCGGGCCATTTCGCCGCGCGGTCCCGCAGCAGGGCGCCCAATGTCGCAATCGGGGTTACAATCGGTTCGACTGTCATACCGGCAGCAAGTAGTCGCGCGTGTAGGTGCCGTCGATGTAGTCGATCATCTTGGCGATGATCGGACTGCTGGCAGGATTGGCCTGGTGCGCCAGATCCGCCGCTTCATCGACGAAGCTTTCGAACACGGCAAAGCTGTTGGGCTCGCTGCGGCGATAGAACTTGTACGCGAGTGTACCCGGCTCCTCGGCGGCGATCGCCTCCATCTCGGGGATCAGCGCGGCGAAATCGGCGTCATGTTCGGGCTTGACCGCAAATCGTGACAGAAACGTCCAGCTCATGCTTTTGCATCCTCTTTGTCGCCAGCGATGTAGCGATCGAGTTCGGTGTGGAAGTGGCGCAGGCGCGCCTCCTGCTCGCTCCAGAGCGGTCCGCGAAAGCCTCGCGAGCGGGCCCCTTTCTGGACGACCGGGAGCAGCTCGGAATCCTGATCGAGCACTTCGCCCAGCTCCGGCGGCTGACCGAGCGGCACGTGCACGATGTCTGGACGGGACAGCCCCGTGGTGTCGGTGCCGGGCGCAATCCCCATCCACGCAGGCGGGGCATATCCGGGCGCATCGAGATGCTTGAACAGGATGCAGGTGTCGTACGTGAACTGGTTCGGATCATCGGGGTGCGGCAGGAAGCGGTGCAGGAACACGGCTTCGGGATGGCAGCCGATCTGCACATTGGGAAACACGCCGTAGATGGTGGAATCGCTGAGTTGGGTATCGCTGAACCGGTCGTAATCGAGCCCGTAGGTCTTCGCACGAATGCGCTTGGCCTGCTGGATCGCGGCGCGGCTTTCCTGCGCGGTTCCCGAATAACTCGCCGGATCGATGCCTGCGTCAGCCAGCATCATCTGAATGCCCGGATTGATGCTCTCCTGATCGGGAAAACGCGGACTCGGCTGGGCAAACGGCACGAACTGGCGGCTCATCCCGTTCGGGTAGAGGTCGATCTGGGTGCGGTCGTCCATCACGCACTGGGTCTGCGGATGCACGGCGTGGAGGTGATAAATCTCGTAGAAGGCGTCTACCCCGCCCTTCCAGTTCGATGCCCAATCGGACTTCTTGTGCTGGATGACGTTCATCGCGCCGATATCATAGAGCTCGAGCTGGTCAGCCACGGGGCCAAGCCATTCGCGCAGTGGCGGCGCGGCATCGTTCATCGTGATGAAAACGAGGCCCGCGACGTCCTCGCAGCGCACCGATGTCAGGTTGTGATCGTGACAGAGAACCTTGGGATCGAAGGTCTGGCGGTCGGTAACTGCGGTGCAGGCACCGTCCAGCGCGAAACGCCAGTTGTGGAACGGGCAGACGAATTCATCGACCGAGCCGAAATCGCCCATGACGATCTGGCTGCCACGGTGCGGGCAGACGTTGTAATGTGCCTTGAGCGCGCCATCATCGGTTAGCGCGACAACAAAACTTTCGGTGCCGATATCGAAGCGGACGAAATCACCCGCATCGCGCAGATCGGACGTGGTGCCGGCGAGCAGCCAGGTCTTGGTCCACATGTGCTCCCACTCGGCCGCCATATAGCCGCGATCGAAATAGCGGTCCGGCGTGGGGCGTGCGCTGCCGTTGTCGATCAGCGGCGCTTCGGCATTGAAGGGATGCGGCGCACCCACATGAATGTTCCAATCGGGAAATCTGGCATTCATGCTCTGTTGTCCTCTCCTTGCGGCGGTCTCGGTACGACCCGTGGGCTGTTGACCAGCCATCTCCACATGTCCCGCCACGATCATACACGGCCCAGCCGCTCAAGGAACAAAAAAACAAACATGATTGCTTGTTTAGTGAGCGTGTGCCACTCTGTCCCTCTGCAAGAACCATAGGCCCAGAAATCTTGGCTTGCGTCATAGGGGAGGAATTTCATGAACATTCGCACGATTGCGACTTATTCCGTTGCATCGACGCTAGCCGTCTTGCTCGCAGCACCGGCTAACGCCCAACAGGCAGAACCCGCCAAGACGGGCGATTCGGCCCTCGGCGAGATCGTCGTCACCGCAACACGGCGCGACTCGAACCTTCAGACCACACCGATTGCGGTCTCGGCGGTTGATTCGAAACTGATCAGCCAGTCGAACCCACGTGACATCGGCGATCTCGCGACTTTCGTGCCGAACTTCTCGGCAGCGACGATCACGGGCTTCAACGCGGCCTCGTTCTCGATCCGCGGTGTCGGCCAGAACACGATCATCGTCTATTTCGAGCCGCCGGTTGCGGTGCTGGTCGACGATTTCGTCGTGCCGAGCGTCCAGACGCAGCTGCTCGATACTTTCGACGTCAGCCAGGTCGAAGTGCTGCGCGGCCCGCAAGGCACGCTGTTCGGCAAGAACACCACCGGCGGCGCGGTCACCGTGCGGACCAAGCGGCCCGAAATGAACCGTATCGGCATGGAAGGCCATGTGCTGGCCGGCAGCTTCGGCACCGTGCAAGCCAAGAGCGCAGCCAACATCCCGATCGTGACCGACAAGCTCGCCTTGCGGATCGTCGGCGGCTACGAAAAGTCCAACGGTTATTATCACAACGGCGCATGCTACGGCCCGGTCGTCGCGTTCCAGCCCTCGAAGTTCGCGGGCCGCAGCGGCTGCGGCGATGGCGCGTCGCTTGGTGGGACCAGCGTC
>CANFIV010000201.1 GCA_947446935.1 Sphingomonadaceae bacterium
CAGAGCAGGCTGGCAAGATCGGGAACAGCATTTGTCATAGGCGGGTTTCCGGCCTCTTGCTGGGGGAGGTTGATGGTACGCGGGAAGTTGACACGGTTGACACGGTCCAGGCGTAGTTTGTCAGCACCCCGCGCAGCACCCGGGAGTGCGGGGCGGGCGAGGCAGGGATGGGCGCGCGGCAGGTCATTCCAAGAGCAGCCTTAACCCTCCTTAAGCCCGTAGGAAAGCGCTTCGAACCCGGATGGCTCATCGCGCCATAACGTAACCACACCTGCAGCGGCAATTGCCCAGATCCGGCCATCACCTGAGGCGCTTGCGGCATCGGTGGCGGAGGGCCTGGCAAGGCCGTTCGGATGCGAGTGGAAGTAGCCCAATACCTGCGGTCCACCAGCACGCGCGGCCTTGTGCGCTGCGATCAGCGCAGCGGGATCGATCTCGAAATGGCGCAGCGGTTCGGGGTGGATGTTGGTTGTCGGTATGGCCGAGGTGATATGGTCGCTGTGCCCCAGCAGGAGCCCGCAGGCCTCGCGGGGGTGTCCGCCCTGCGCGGCGGCGAGGATTGCGGCGTGTGCGCCTTGCGAGAGGATAACCATGGCGTGAGAGTACGCCCTGCGTCGGCGCAAGACCAGACGGCCAGCGTATCGACCGGCCCTTTCAAAAGCTGGCGGTGAGGCCCAATTCCCCTGCCACGCGGCGATAGTCATAGAGTTCGACCGTGGAGCGGTTGCGTTCGGCCCTGAAGCGGATGAACGGCGAGACGCGGGCGAGGTCACTGCGCCGCCAGGTGATGCTGGTTATCAGGGCAAAGCGGTCGTCTACGCGGCGGCGCGGATAGAGCAGCAGGCGCGCATCGCCTTCGAGGTGGTTGTAAGCGAGCGAGGCAACCGTGCTGAACTGGCCGAACGCACGAAAGACATAGGCGCTGGTGCTCACGGTGCAGTCGCCATAGCCGCGATCCTGCGCATCGGTGCGTATGGCGGCAAGCTGCAGGCCAGCGCCACCCCGCGCGCCCAGTTGGCGGTCGAGCGAAACACCAAGCGAAACCGTCGTGCCATCCTGCAGATCGTTGCGCAGGTTATCGACCAGCGTGACCCCGAGATTGGCGCGCAATTGCCCGCGCTTGCCCAGCGGATGTTGCCAGATGGCGGCAATCGACAGCGCCCTGCTGTAGGGCGCGCGGCCATACCAGCGCCAGACAGGACCGGCGGACAGGGAGATGCGGTCTGTCCCCGGGCTGTATTCCGGGCCGAGCCGAAGCGCGAGCGCGACATCGTCGAACTGCCCGGCGCGCGGGTGCAGGTCCACCGACAGCGAAGCTTCGGCGAGGAGCTGGGCGTTGCGGTCGATCCCCGCGCGGAAGAAACCCTGGGCCTGCGCCGTGAAGCCCTGGCCGGGCCGCGCGCGGGCATCGCTGCCCAGCACGAAATCGCCGAGCACTGTGCCGAGCGTGTCGGACCGGGTGGCGCGGTTGATATTGCTGTCTGCCACTGCGGCGAGTTCGAGGCTGCCGCCGACCGGTTTCGCCGCCGAAAGTGCAGAGCTGAAGAAGCGCACCATCCGCGCCACATCGGGCGGGAGCCCGGAGGCATCGGCGGCGCGCAGTTCGCGGGCGGCGGCACCCCGGTTGCCGAGTTGCACCTCGATCCGGGCGAGCGCCAGACGCACAGCGCTTGCAGCCGGTTTTTCAGCAAGAATGCGCCGCAACTGAACCGCAGCCTCCTCCGGTCGGCCAAGGTGGTCTGCCAGCAACCGGGCGAGGCGAAAGCGCGCCTCGGTGCGGAATTCGGGATCGGGATCTTCCGCGAGCGCGCGATAGGCCGCCTCAGCCGTGGCGAAATCGGCGCTCGCCTCTGCAGACTCGGCGAAATGGAACAAGTCGGCCGCGCCCAGCTCTACATGCGCAGGAGCTTCGGGCGTGGGCGTCTGGGGTTCCGCCTGTGCGGTTTGAACCGACGCGAGGGCCAGCACAGCGGCCAGAAGGCAGAGCGCATTCGGCTTGGTATCGCTTCGCGCCAAAGAAGCCCTGGGCCAAACCGCCCTCCCGGGTGCCATAGTCATTCCTGCGCAAAGTGTGGTCTGCGGCGATACCGGGCAGCCGGATGGGCGGCAAGGTTCAATCCGGAGGACAGGCCCGCCCTTGCCTCTCAAACCCCCAACTCCCATATCCATGCAATGGGGCTGAGCGAACGCGTGATCGAGGGGACCATCGCCACCGGCGGGCTGCGGCTCGACCGGGCGCTGGCGGATGCCTCGGGTCTGTCGCGGGAGCGGGTCAAGGCCTTGATGGACGAGGGCCGGGTGGAGCTGGGCGGCAAAGTTACCGCGCAGGCTTCAGCCAAGCCGGCAGCGGGCACGGCCTTTGTCATCCGGGTGCCGCGGCCCGCACCTTCGGCCGCCGAGGCGCAGGATATCCCGCTGAGCGTGGTCTACGAGGATGCGCACCTCATCGTTATCGACAAGCCTGCGGGGCTGGTGGTGCATCCGGCGGCGGGCAATCTCGATGGCACGCTGGTCAATGCGCTGCTGCACCATTGCCGTGGGCAGCTTTCGGGCATTGGCGGCGTGGTGCGCCCGGGCATTGTCCACCGTATCGACAAGGATACTTCGGGGCTGCTTGTGGTCGCCAAGACCGATGCGGCGCATGAGGGGCTGGCGCGCCAGTTTGCCGACCATTCGATCCACCGGGCCTATCATGCGGTAACGGGGGGTGTGCCCGTGCCGGCCGCCGGAACTGTGCGCGGCGCGATCGGGCGCAGCGGACACGACCGCAAGAAGATGGCCATCGTCGAGGAGGACCGGGGCAAGCATGCCGTGACGCATTACCGCACGCTGCAGGTCTTGAACGGTGCCGCGTTGATTGAGTGCCGGCTCGAAACCGGGCGAACGCACCAGGTGCGCGTTCACCTTGCATCAATCGGTCATGCGCTACTGGGCGATCCAGTCTATGGACGCGCGCCCGCACAGATCAAACCGGTTCTGGCCCGGCTCCAGTTCCGCCGTCAGGCTCTCCACGCCGCGGAACTCGGCTTCGAGCACCCGGCTTCGGGCGAGATGGTGCATTTCGTCAGCACGACGCCCGTCGATCTTAGGCAGCTTGTTGTCGAATTGGGCGGGCGAGTTGCTTGATATGCCCTATATCATGCCCATCAAGACGTCTGGTGTTCCGCCCGAAAAATGCGCTGTATCGAAACAGGCTTCGGGAACGAATAGATTTGCTGTGTGGTTCTCCAGCCCGGGTTCCTGTAAAAAGGCCTGTGGGGAGTGGTCAACGCGACGAAATCCGATGCGGCGAGAGCCGCTAGGTCGAAAGGATGTGTTCTGGTGACTGCGAAGAAATCATCCGCACTGGTTCCCGCGCTTGGCGGTGAAGCCGGTCTCAACCGCTATCTGTCCGAGATACGCAAGTTCCCCGTGCTGACCGCCGAGCAGGAATACATGCTCGCGAAGCGCTTTCAGGAGCATGCCGATCCGGAAGCCGCCGCGCAATTGGTGACGAGCCATCTGCGGCTCGTCGCCAAGATTGCGATGGGCTACCGCGGCTATGGCCTGCCGGTCAGCGAACTGATCTCCGAGGGCAACATTGGCCTGATGCAGGGGGTCAAGAAGTTCGAGCCCGATCGCGGGTTCCGGCTTGCGACGTATGCGATGTGGTGGATCAAGGCCTCGATCCAGGAGTTCATCCTGCGTTCGTGGAGCCTTGTGAAAATGGGCACCACCGCGGCGCAGAAGAAGCTGTTCTTCAACTTGCGGCGGATGAAGAAGAACCTCGAGGCATTCGAGGATTCCGATCTTCACCCGGACGACGTGCGCAAGATCGCCACCGACCTCGGCGTGTCCGAGACCGAAGTGGTCAACATGAACCGGCGCATGATGATGGGCGGCGATGCCAGCCTGAATGTGTCGGTGCGCGAGGACGGCGAGGGCAGCTGGCAGGACTGGCTGGTCGATGACACCCCGCTGCAGGACGAGACCGTGGCCGACGCAGAGGAAGCGCACATGCGCCATGCTCTGCTGGTCGAGGCGATGGACAGCCTCAACGAGCGCGAGCGCCATATCCTGACCGACCGCCGTCTGGTGGAAGACCCCAAGACGCTTGAGGAACTGAGCCAGGTCTACAACGTCAGCCGCGAGCGGGTGCGCCAGATCGAGGTGCGCGCGTTCGAGAAGGTGCAGAAAGCGATGCAGCGCATCGCTGGCGAGCGGCACCTGCTGCCCGCCTGATCCTGCGGTAAAGCGTGAGAGCAAAGGCGGCCGGGGGAAACCTCGGCCGTTTTGCTTGGTGCTTCAGAACTGGCGGGCGAAGCCCAGCAGCAGCGCGTGGTCCGGCGCGCTGTGGCTGACGCCGAGATCGAACTCGAGATCGATCTGGAGCGCACGGCCCGCGCGCCATGCGGCGGCAAGATCGACGCGCGAGTCGGTCGAGGTGCCGCCCGGGTCCTCGTCGCGATAGCTGG
>CANFIV010000202.1 GCA_947446935.1 Sphingomonadaceae bacterium
TCACCAAATGTGGCAATCGCGCGCCGCAGGATGCGGTCTGCGGTGGGGAAGGCGGCCCGCATGGTCGCCAGCCCGTGGATCAGGCCCTTTGCCTCCAGGAAATGGACCTCCATCCCCAACTTGGCCATTTCGGCGGCATAGGCACGGCCCTGATCGCGCAGGGGATCGAGCCCGGCGGTGAGGATCACCGTCGGGGGAAGCTCTGCCGGCATCGGGTGCAGCAAGGGTGAAGCGGCCGCACCTGCAGCCATCCCATCGCCGGGCAAGTAATCGGCAGCAAACCTGCCAAGCAGCTTGGCATCGAGAATGAACCCCTCGCCAAACGCCTTGTACGAGCCGGTATCCGGAGCCGTGCAATCAAGCCAAGGATAGATGAGCAACTGCGCCTTGACGGACGCGGGGCCCAGCGTGCTGCCCAGATGGAGCGCCAGATTGCCGCCAGCGCTGTCACCCGATACGGCGATCCCGGTAACCGGGGCTTCGAGCTCTGCCGGGCTTCCCAGCACGTAGTGCGCGGCCGCGATGCAATCGTCATGCGCGGCGGGGAAGGGATGCTCGGGCGCGAGGCGGTAGTCGATCGCCACGACGCGCAGGCCGGTCAGGGCCGCGATTGTCGTGCAGACGGGATGGTGAGTATCGAGATCGCCGATCACCCAGCCGCCGCCATGCATGTAAAGGATCACAGGGCCAGCCACGGCATCGCCGGGGAAATAGGCACGCAGCGGGCATCCTGCACCGGCCAGATCGGTCCAGCGGACCCCGGCTTCGGGCGGCGTATCAAAAAGCGCGCCCATTTGTTGGTAGGTCGCCCGCATATCGGCGGCGGACATATCGGCCAGGTGCGGGCCACCTTGCTCGGCAATGCTGGCAAGAACAGCAGCGGTTTCCGGCAGGACAAAGGGTTGTTCCATCAAAGCTCTCCTGCCTTCTGCAAAAACACGAAAAGCCCGTGCGATGCACAGGCGCGAAGGGTAACGGGAGAAAGCCGCAGCACGGCTCGTTCAGAATTGCGCGGTCGGGCAATCGACGGTGGCGCATTAAGTGCCTGTAAGATAACAAACTCTCCGCGTTTTTCATTAATTTATCGGTTAAACTACGCGAACTCCCTGCATCGCGCCATGACGCTGCGCGCCAAGTTATTGACGGATGTGGCCAGCGCCCGCTACGTTCCTGAAAAAAGACGGCATAATAATAATCAGGAGAGGGATGAGTCATGGACTCGAACGCACTCTATGCGACGTTGCCGGATCTGAGCGCGCGCATCATGCGCAATGCTTTGGTGAGCGAATCCAAGGTTGATTGGGATGAGTTCTGTCGCAACAGCCATGTTCGTCCGGTTCGGTTTGACGAACAGGCGCGTGAGCTGCTCGCTCAGGAGGAAATGCTCCTGCAAAAAGCTTTTGCCGATTGCACCGCGAATTCGCGGAACATCTGGTTTGATGTCGGGCTGCGTTACCGCGCGATCAAGTATGGCGAACTCGGCCTTGCGATGATGACCGCGCGCACGCTGGGCGAGGCGATGCAGATCGCCTGTCGCTGCCAGTCGTTGACCTATTCCCTGATCAACTATCGCTATGTTGCGGCCCCCAACGGAGCCTTTGCGATGATCGGCAGCTGCGACAAGCTGAGCACGCAGATGCATGATTTTACCCACTATCGGGATCTTGGCGCGATCCGCACATTGGTGGCCGATTTGATGGGCGGGGAGTTGCCGCTCGAACGCGTGACCCTGACTACGCCGCCGCCGCCGGACTGGTCCACACTGCGACGGTATTTTTCTTGCCCGGTCGAATTCAACGCGGACCAGACGCAGTGGATATTTCTGCCAGGAGCGGCCAACCTGCCGCTGCCGATGGCAGACAGCGATCTGCTGACGCTCTACAGTTCGCGCTGCGACACGATGCTGCGGCGCGCACAAGCCGACAGCACGATCAAGGGGCGGCTGGCGGCGCGGCTGAGGAATTGCGACAGCGAATTCCTTACCGCGGGAGAGGCTGCCCGTATGCTGGCGCTCTCCGAGCGGACGCTCCACCGGCGGCTGGCCGAGGAAGGGACGCGGTTTTCAGCGATGGTTGATGAGGCGCGCTATGGCCGCGCGCGCGACTTGCTGCTGGCCGGAAACATGTCGATCGAGCGCATTGCCTCGGCGGTGGGATTCGCCGAGCCATCAAGCTTTTCCCGCGCGTTCAAACGCTGGTCGGGCATGGGCGCTCTGGAATACCGGCGGCAGACCCAAGGCAAGGACGTCCGTCCCGCCTGAGATCTGCCGCATCGGGGCACGCTTCTCAGCTATAGGCGAACTCGTCGCCTTCCAGGTTGATGGCAGGGATATCGACTGCCTCGCGCCAGTAGTCCTGCGTGTGGCGCCATTCGGGTTGGTTGCCCAAGCGCTTGGGCAGCTTGTCCATATCGCGCACGAGGTAGCTGGGGTTGAAGTTGTCGTCTTCGATCCACGGCAGCAGTGTTTCGCCTGCGAGCGCGGGCGGCACCACGATGTTGACCTCGGACACGCCCTTTGCGTCCATATGACGCAGCAGACCGCAGACGAAGTCGCCCAGCAGATCGACACGCAGCGTCCAAGCGGCGCGGAAATACCCGAAGACCCACGCCATGTTGGGCACGCCTTCGAACATCATGCCGCGATAGGTCGCTTTCTGTGACCAATCCACCGGCACGCCGTCCACTTCGAACGCGATCCCGCCCATCACCAGCAGGTTGAAGCCGGTGGCGGCCATCACGATGTCCGCTTCCAGATCCGCGCCCGAGCCGAGATGAATGCCGTTCGGCGTGAAGTGGTCGATCGTGTCGGTCACGGCCGAGACCTTGCCTTCGCGGATCGCCGCGAACATGTCGCCATCGGGGATGAAGGCGAGGCGCTGCTGCCAAGGCCGATAGCGCGGGGTGAAGTCGGGCTCGAATTCGAAGTCCGGCCCGGCATACTGGCGGATCAGTTCCTTCAGTTCCTCGAACACCAGTTCGGGCTCTTCGCGCGCGCGCCGGTCGAGCTGCTTGAGATTGTAGAGATAGTCGAGCCGCACGCAGCGGTGCACGGTATCCTCGTCCACGCCGATCTCGCGCAGCCGGTCGGCAAGATCGCTGCGGTTGGGGTAGCAGTAGAAATAGGTCGGCGAGCGCTGCAACATCGTCACGTGTGCAGCCTTTTCCGCCAGCACCGGGATCACCGTGGCCGCAGTTGCGCCCGAGCCGATGACGACGACCTTCTTGCCTGCATAGTCGATGCTATCGTCCCATTTCTGGGCGTGGACGAGCAGACCCTTGTAGTTCTCCATGCCCGGCCATGCCGGAAGATAGGGATTGTGGTGGTCGTAATAGCCCTGGCACATCCAAAGGAAGTTGGCGCGATAGGTCGGCCCAGGCGAACCATCGCTCTTGCTGGTCTGCACCGTCCACAGCTTCTCGGCGGTCGACCAGGAGCAGCGCGTGATGAGCGTGCTGAAGCGGATCGAATTGTCGAGATCGTTCTCGGAAAGGACATCGCGCAGGTATTTGCGGATCTCTTCGGCCGTGGCGATTGGCGGGCCGACCCAGGGCTTGAACCGGTAGCCGAAGGTATAGAGGTCGGAATCGGACCGTACGCCGGGATATTTGTGCGTGTGCCAGGTTCCGCCGATGTCATCCTTGGCTTCGAGAATGGCAAAGGTCTTGTCGGGGTTCTGGGTCTTGAGATGGTAGGCACTGCCGATCCCGGAAATGCCCGCGCCAATGATCAGGACATCGAAATCCTGAGTTGCGCTGCTCACATCCTGCAGCGGTTTTTCCATAACTTCGGTCACATCAAGCTCCAATTCGGCCTACGCCCGGCAGCGACACGGATCGCGCAAGACATAGTCACGAATTTCGCCAAGATGGCGCGCGATGCAACGTCGCAGGTCGCCAACAAACTGGCCGGGCCCGCCATTCACCATGCATGTCCAAAGGCTGGGCCGGCTCGTGGCGAACCGGCCCTCAGGCCTCAAAGCCCCGCGGCGGCGCGCATTTCCTCGATCAATTCGAAGTGGAAGGCGAGCATGCGCTCGTCGGGTTGCTGCGGCACGAAGAAGCCCAGTTCCGGATCGACAACTTCGGTGCGCACGCCCTTCAGCGCCTCGAGCAAGGCAAGGCCGCAGAACGGGACATAGGCTTCCGAGTACCCGCCTTCATGGATCACCGCGAGGCGACCGCCGCAAAGCTCGTCCGCCACTTCGACCATCCGTTCGGTCATGGCACGATAGCTTTCGGAATGCAGCATTTGCCGGGCGAGCGGATCGGCGGCGTTGGCATCGAGCCCGCTGGCAATGACGATGAGTTCGGGCTGATAGCGCTGGAGCGCCGGGATCACGACCCGTTCAAGCGCCTTGAGGTAGGTATCGTGACCGCTGCCGGCGGGCAGGGGCACGTTGAGGTTGGCGCCGAGGCCATCGCCTTCACCGCGATCGTCA
>CANFIV010000203.1 GCA_947446935.1 Sphingomonadaceae bacterium
GCCATTCGCCGGTCTCATCATCGCACAGGATCACCGCATCGCCGGGCGAGACGCGCATGACTTTGCCAAGGTAGTGCGCCTGCCCGCCTTCGAGCGGCACGGATGCGCCCTCGGCCAGCGGGCCGGGCACGAACAGACGAGGAGCCGACTTGGGCGGCCAGGTGGGGGTTGCGGGCATGGCGATGGCTCTAGCCGATTGCACGCGTCGGGGCTATGCCAAGCCTATGTCCGCCGCGCCCGAAATCGTCCCAGACAGCCAGTATCGCGGGGTACTCACCGTGCTCCCACCGTTTCTGCGCGATCTGGCGCTGCTGGCGCGGTTCGACCGACCAATCGGTTGGTGGCTGCTGTTCTGGCCATGCGCGTGGGGCGTTTTTCTCGCGGGCGGCACGAACCGCTGGGGCATTGTTGCATGGATGTTGCTCGGCGCGATTGCGATGCGCGGGGCGGGGTGCGTCTACAACGATATCGTCGATGCCGATCTTGATGCCCGCGTGGCGCGCACGGCTGCCCGGCCCATCGCGAGCGGGGCGGTTTCGAAGAAAGCGGCTTGGGTCTGGCTACTGGCGCTTTGCGCGGTCGGCTTGGTCGTGCTCCTGCAACTGCGCTGGGAGGCGCAGCTGGTCGCGCTGAGCAGTCTGGGGCTGGTCGCTGCCTATCCATTCATGAAGCGGATCACAGGCTGGCCGCAGGCTTGGCTGGGGCTGGTCTTCACCTGGGGCGCACCGGTCGGGTGGATCGAGGTCACGGGGTTCGACCGGCTCGCGCCGCTTGGTGCGCTCTATGCCGGGTGCTGGGCCTGGTGCATGGCCTATGACACGATCTATGCGCTGCAAGACCGCGAGGACGACGCCATGGTGGGCATCGGCTCCTCCGCGCTTTCGTTCGGTGCCCATGTGCGGGCCGGGGTGATCGGGCTCTATGCCATGGCGCTGGCTTGCTGGGCAGTTGCGGTTTGGCTGGTGCGCCCCGATCCAATAGCGCTGCTGGCACTGCTTCCCATCGCGGTGCAGTTCGCGTGGCAGGCACTGACGCTTGATACCGCAGACGGCGGCAGTGCGCTTGCGCGGTTCCGCTCAAACCGATTCGCGGGCGCGCTCATGGCCGCCGCGTGTTTTGTGCTGGGCGCTGCCGCTTACGTATAACTGACCAGTTCCCACTCGATTCCGTCCCAGTCGAAAATGTAGAAGCGGCGGCCCGGCTCGTAATCCCCATGGTTGAACGGCTCGAGCCCGGCTTCGATCACGATCCGTTCGGCGGCCTCCAGATCATCGACGACAAGCCCGATATGATTGAGCGGCAGGCCCTTCGCAAAGCGCCCGGGCAGCGGGTTATCGCCCTGATAGAGCGCGATATAATCGCTCTCCGAGCCCAGATGGATGGTCCAGCCGCCCAGCGCTGAGGGCCCGCGCCAACGCTCGTGCCAGCCGGACAGGCGAGTGAGCAGGGCGGCGGTGCGATCGGGGTCACTGACGCGGATGTTGATGTGTTCGAGACGCGCGCTGACGGTGTTCGGGGTCATGCGAATGTGTCCTTCTCTAGGCTAGAACGGTTGCGCGATATCGATTATGCAATCTCAAGCTGACTTGAGGTCAAGCTTAAAATTCGGGGATTCGAGATGCTTGCGAAAACTTTGAAGGGGCGCAACGATCTGGTGCCGATCGGCGTGGTCGCACAGCGCACTGGGCTCGCCGTCTCGGCCATCCGCTACTACGAGGAGCGCGGCCTCATCGCCTCGGTGCGCACCGGCGGCAACCAGCGCCGCTTCCTGCGTTCGGACATCCGCCGGCTGAGCTTTGTGCTGATCGCGCAGCGGCTGGGACTGGGTCTCTCCGAGATCGAGCGCGAGCTGGCCTCGCTGCCGAAGGGCCGCACACCCACGGTGCTCGATTGGCAGCGCATCAGCCGGTCCTTGCGGGGCGAGATTGACGGCCGCATCCAGCTCCTCACCCGCACGCGCAACAAGCTCGACGAATGCATCGGCTGCGGCTGCCTCAGTCTTGACCGCTGCGCGCTCTACAACAAGGAAGACCGCGCCGGGGCCGCCGGGCCTGGACCGCGCTATGTGCTGGACTAGTTAAACGGCGCTTGCCAGCAAACTCTCCGCCCCGCCCAGATCCACGCTGACCAGCCGCGAGATACCGCGCTCCACCATGGTCACTCCGAACAGGCGGTGCATGCGGCTCATGGTCACCGCGTTGTGCGTCACGATCAGATAGCGGGTCGTGGTTTCGGCCGCCATGGCATCGAGCAGGTCGCAGAAGCGCTCAATGTTGGCATCGTCAAGCGGAGCATCGACTTCGTCGAGCACACAGATCGGCGCGGGGTTGGTAAGGAACAGCGCGAAGATCAGGGCGACGGCGGTCAGCGCCTGTTCTCCGCCCGATAGCAATGTGAGTGATTGCAGTCGCTTGCCCGGGGGTTGTGCGAAGATTTCGAGGCCAGCCTCGAGCGGATCATCGCTGTCGATCAGCGCGAGATGCGCTTCGCCACCGCCGAACAGCCGCGCAAAGAGGCGGCGGAAGTGGCCGTCCACCGCCTCGAACGCGGCGCGCAGCCGCTCTCGCCCCTCGCGGTTAAGCGCGCCGATCGAGCCGCGCAGGCGGTGGACCGCCTCGGTCAATTCGGCCTGCTCGGCAGCCATCGCGGTGTGTTGGCCCTCGGCCTCATCCAGTTCGCTCGCGGCGACAAGGTTTACTGGGCCCAGCCGCTCCCGCTCGGCGATCAGCCGGTCGTGCGCAGCGGTTTCGTCCGGCGCAGAGGTGACGATGCTGCTTTCGAAACCAATGCGTTCGGGCAGGAGCGGGGGCGGGCACTGGAAGCGCTCACCCGCGATGCCCGCCATTTCCTGACGGCGCTGGTCCTCGTTCTCGGCGCGCGCGGCGAGCGCGGCGCGGGTCTCGCGCGCGCGGGCGAGGGCTTCATTGGCGGCGGTGAGCGTGGTTTCTGCGCTGCGGGCTGCGCCTTCGCTGCGGGCCAGCGCGGTTTCGGCCTGGGCAAGCTCGGCGGCGAGGCGCAGGCGCACCGTTTCAGCTTCTTCAAGATCACGGGCGAGCGCGGGCGGGCGAGCGGCAATCACGGCGCGCTCTCCCGCGAGATCCTCGGCTTGCCCCTCCATAGCAGCAAGGCGGCGCGCGGCATCGCCGGCGCGGGCTTGCCAGCCGCGGATATCCCCCCGCAAGGCGCTCAGCCGCTCCTTGCCGACCGCCAGCCCCTGCCCATGGGCCGCAACGGCGGCAAGCGCGTTCTGGAACATGGTGCGGGCCCCGTCGCTGCGGGCGCGGGCGGCATCGACTGCGGCGCGGCCTGCGGCGGGATCGGGCAACGCAGTTCGCTTGGCTTCGGCGTCTACCAGATCACTTTCGGCCGCACTGCGCTGGCTGGCAAGATCGGCAGCGGCGCGGTCGATCTCGCCGCGCCGCGCTGCGATCCGTGCGCGCGCGGCCTCGGCTTGATCGAGCGTACGCAGCGCGCTGCGCTCGGCATCGGCGGCTGCGGCTAGCGCGCGCTCGCTGGCGGTTAGCTCAGCCTGCACCCGCACCAGATCACCTTGCGCCGCGGTGTTGGCAGCTTCAGCGGCGTCGGCTGCGGCGCGGCGTTCGGGGAGTACGGCGCTCAGTTCGCTCAGGCGGTTCTCGGCAGCGAGCACGGCGGCTTCGGCACCGCCCTCGCCGCGCGCGACAAAGCCGTCCCAGCGGCGCAAATGGCCTTGCAGAGTGACCAGCCATTCGCCGGGCGTAAGCACCTGGCCGATGTCGGCCTCCGCCACGCGGACCAGAGCAAGCCTTGCAGCAAGTTCCGGCGGGCATGCGGTGACGTGCTGGGCCAGCGAGTCCGTGCACGCAGCGGGCGCTTCGGCACCGGTCCAGAACCGGCCGTCGGCAGCTGCGGGCGGCACGCCGAGCGGAGCAGCGGCATCGCGGCCGAGTACGGCGGCGAGCGCGCGTTCATACCCCGGGGCGACGCGGGTGCCGCCAAGCGCGCTCTGTCCGCGCCCGGCACGCGCGGCGGCAGTATCACGCGCAGCCTTGTCACGCGCCAGGGCGGCGGCCTCACGTTCGATGCCCACGAGATCGGCGCGTGCGGCGGCGAGCGCGGCGGCGGCGGCATCGCGCGCAGTGCCCAAGGCTTCGCGTTGCTGGGTGAGGCTGCGGCGCTGCTCGCCAACGTCCGCCAGTGTGGCAGCGGCGGCGGCGCGTTGGCTTTCGGCGGCGGCCATCGCCTGCGCGGGATCAGGCTCGGCATCGAGCGCGCGGGCCGAGGATGCAATCCGCGCGGCCTCGCTCTCGAGCCGGGCAAGCCGCTGGCGTGCGGCGGTAACGGCGGCTTCGGCAACGCGCCACTCGGCCTCGATCCCGGCCTGTTCCGCAACCATGCCGGCGAGCGCCAGTTCCGCAGCGCGGGCACCCTGTTCGGCAGCAGCCTCGGC
>CANFIV010000204.1 GCA_947446935.1 Sphingomonadaceae bacterium
ACACCGCCTTCTGCAGTTTGCCGCTTTTCAGCGTGATCACCCGCCAGCCGCAGGTCTCGAAAATATCGTCGAAACGGCGGAACATGCGGTCCATCGTCGTCGCATCAAGCGATTGGCGATTGTAATCGACCACCCACCAGCAATTGCGGATGTCGTGCTTGTAGGCCTCGATCAGGCACTCATAAATATTGCCCTCGTCAAGCTCGGCATCGCCCATCAATGCGATCATCCGGCCCGCGTCCGCCTCGGCCAGATGCCCCTGCGCAATCAGGTAATCCTGCACGAGGCTGGTAAAAGCAGTGATCGCCACGCCCAGCCCCACCGAGCCCGTGGAGAAATCGATCGGAATGCGGTCCTTGGTGCGCGAGGGATAGCTCTGCATGCCGCCCAACCCGCGAAAGCGCTGCAACTGCTCCAGCGTCTGGTTGCCGAGCATGTAGTGGATCGCATGGAGCAGCGGCCCGGCATGCGGCTTCACCGCCACCTTGTCTTGCGGGCGCAGCGCATGGAAATAGAGCGCGGCCATGATCGTGGTCATCGAGGCGCAGCTTGCCTGATGGCCGCCCACCTTCATCCCGTCACGCTTGGGGCGCAGGTTGTTGGCATTGTGCACCGTCCACGCCGAAAGCCAGCGCAGCCGCGCATCGAGCGCCTCGACCTGGGAAATTACGTCGCTGCGGGGATCGGCAAGAACGGCAGGCATGGCGGGCTCCGAATCCGGAAGTTGGATCACACCCGAAAAGGTATAGCGCGCACTGCGCTGCAGCGTCTTGCGAACTTGACCGTGAAGGGGCAAGATATTGGCACATTCTGCCGCATATAACCGATGGATCATCAAATTATGCCAAATTCCGATCTGGACGCGATTGATCGCAAGATCCTGCGCCGCCTCCAGCAGAACGGCCGCCTCACCAATCAGCAGCTTTGTGACGATGTCGGCCTAACCCCAAGCCCCTGCTTGCGCCGCGTGCGCGCGCTGGAGGAACGTGGGATCATCACAGGCTATGTCGCCCTGCTCGAGCCGGAAGCGATCGGCCTGCCTGTCACCGCCTTCGTGCGCATCCGGCTGGATCAGCAGGACGACAGCCACCTCGCCACCTTCGAAAGCGCGGTTGCCGAGTTTCCGGAAGTGATGGACTGCTACCTCATGACTGGCGAGGCGGACTATCAGCTGCGGGTTCTCGTCCCCTCGCTCGCGGAGTTCGAAGATTTCCTGCGCAAACGGCTGACGCGCATTGCGGGCGTCGCGCAAGTCACGACCAGCTTCGCGCTGCGCCCCATCGTAAACCGCACGGCCCTGCCCGTTCCGGCCTGATCCCCCTCCAAAAAGAGGAGACCCCGCAAGCCCCCCTTGGCTTAACCGTTCGATTGATTACACGGGTGAGCCCAACAGTCTCGCAAGCCCGGAACCCGCGCCACCATGTATGATCTTCTTTCCGGCATCACGGTGATCGAGGTTTCCTCGTTCGTCGCATCACCGACCATCGGGCTTTATCTCGCGCAGTTCGGTGCGGAAGTGATCCGGGTGGACCAGATCGGCGGCGGACAGGATTTCAAGCGCTGGCCGCTCACATCGGACGGCCACTCGCTTTCTTGGGAAAACCTCAACCGCGCCAAACGCAGCCTCGCGCTCGATTTCACCAAGCCCGAGGGGCGCGAACTGCTGACACAGCTCATCCGCAATGTTGGCATCCTCGTCACCAACCTCCCGGTTAGCGGCTTCCTGGCGCATGACAAGCTGGCCGAGGGCCGAGAAGACCTGATCACCGTTCGGGTGATGGGCTGGCCCGATGGCGCGATCGCGCTCGATTACACCGCCAATGCCGTGGTCGGCTACCCCGCATTGACCGGGCCCGAGCACGATCCCGCTCCGACAAACCATGTGTTGCCTGCATGGGATCTGCTCACCGGCGCGTACGGCGCATTTGCGCTGGTCTCCGCCATCCGCCGCCGCGAACTGACCGGCAAGGGCAGCGAAGTGCGCCTGCCGCTTACCGATATCGCGATGGGCTCGTCCGCCAACCTGGGCCGGGTCGCCGAAGTCCTGCACGATGGCCGCGACCGCGAGCGGCTCGGCAACGGCGTCTATGGCACGATTGGCCGCGACTTCATTACCGCTGACGGCATTCGCGTCATGATTGTCGCGATCAACGAACGGCAATGGCTGGGCCTGGTCCGCGCGCTTGGGCTGCAAGACGGCCTTGCCACCATCGAAGCCCGGCTCGGCGTATCCTTCACCGGCGACGACGGCGTACGCTTCAAAAACCGCGATGCGATCTATGCACTCATTGCCGCAACGATCGCCGAACTCTCGCACGCCGAGCTTGCCGCCCGGCTCGACAAGCACGGTGTCACCCACGGCCCTTACAAAACCATGCCCGAAGCCGTGGCCGATCCGCGCCTTGTCGGCGAAAATCCGATGTTTGCGCCCAGCAACGACAACCCGAGCGGCTTTGCCTATCCCGCCGCAGGGGCGTTCGCCACGTTCCCGGGGCTGGACCGCCTCCCCCCTGCCCCCGCGCCGATCCTTGGTGCGGATACCGGGGGCGTACTCGCGCGCCACCTCGCTCTTGATCCCGAAGCCATCGCCCGGCTCATTGATGCCGGCATCGTAGGAACTCCGTCATGACTCTCGCCCGGCCAACTCTAACCCGCGCTGCCATTGTCGCCCCCATCCGCACCGCCGTCGGCAAGTTCGGTGGCAGCCTTGCCTCGCTCGGCGCGGGCGAACTTGGCGCAGTCATCCTCAAAGCCTTGATGGAGCGCACCAAGATCGATCCCGCGCGGGTCGACGACGTCGTCTTCTCGCAAGGCTATGGCAATGCCGAGGCCCCGGCCATCGGCCACTGGTCGTGGCTCGCCGCCGGATTGCCGATCGAGGTGCCCGGCTACCAGCTTGACCGGCGCTGCGGCTCGGGCCTGCAGGCGGTGATCAACGCGGCGATGATGGTGCAGACCGGGCAGTCCGATGTCGTCGTCGCAGGCGGCGTCGAGTCCATGTCGAACGTCGAATACTATACGCTCGAAGGCCGGCGCGGCACACGCGCAGGCGGGCTGATGCTGCATGACCGGCTGACGCGCGGGCGGCTGATGTCGCAACCGATCGAGCGCTTCGGGGTCATTTCCGGCATGATCGAAACCGCCGAGAACCTGGCACGCGACTATGCCATCACTCGCGAGGAATGCGACGCCTTCGCCGTGCGCAGCCACCAGCGCGCTGCCGCCGCATGGAAGAACGGCCTGTTCGACGATGAACTCGTCCCCGTTGCCATTCCGCAGCGCAAGGGTAACCCGGTGATCTTCGCGCACGACGAGGGGTATCGCACCGACGCGACGATGGAGACGCTGGGTGCACTGCGGGCCATCGAGGCGAAAACCATCCCCGGCGCGGTTGTGACGGCGGGCAATGCCAGCCAGCAGAATGACGCCGCTGCCGCCTGCCTCGTGGTTGCCGAGCACAAGCTGGAAGAGCTCGGCCTCGAACCCATTGCATGGTTCCATTCGTGGGCGGCGGCAGGCTGCGATCCCGCGCGCATGGGTATTGGCCCGGTCCCGGCGGTCGAGCGGTTGTTTGCCCGCAATGGCCTCGGCTGGAGCGATATCGACGTGGTCGAGCTCAACGAAGCTTTCGCGCCGCAAGCGCTGGCCTGCCTGAAAGGCTGGGGCTGGAGCGCGGACGACAGCCGACGCGAGATCCTCAACGTCAATGGTTCGGGTATCTCGCTCGGCCATCCCATTGGCGCGACCGGCGGTCGCATCCTCGCCAACCTTACGCGCGAACTCGTCCGCCGCGAAGGCCGCTATGGGCTGGAGACCATGTGCATTGGCGGCGGTCAGGGCATTGCAGCGGTGTTCGAGCGCGCGGCCTGAAGATGGAACTTCGCGCGCTGCTGAAGGCGGCTGAGACCTACCGCGAAACCGCCCGCGCCGCGCTGGCGCAACGGCTCGCCAACCGCACGATCGATGAAGAACAGCGCGCGGCGCATGGTTTTGCATGGATCGCAACCAGCGTCGCTTCGCTGGAAGCGGTGCTCAAGTGGGCCGAAGCAGGTGGCGGTGCCAACCCGCTCGACAATATGGTCGCGCAGCTCGCATTTGCCGAAACGCTCGGCCAACTTGTCGGCGGCCTGCCGATGGGCCCGGGCGAAATGCTGCGTCCCTCCGATCTTGGCATCAGCGCCGCCACGCTGGCCGAAATCGCCGCGCCGCTGCTGCAAAGCGATCACGCCCAAATCCGCGCGGCGTTGGCTGCCGCGCTCGGCGAAGGCCGATGGCCCAGTGAAACGCTCCACGACGCCGAACTCGATGAAATCCGCGCGCAGTTTCGCCGCTTCACCGAGGTCGAGATCCTGCCGCATGCGCATGGCTGGCACCTCGCCAACGCACTGATCCCG
>CANFIV010000205.1 GCA_947446935.1 Sphingomonadaceae bacterium
CAAGGCGCTGGCGCTGGGCCTGAAGCCCATCGTGGTGGTCAACAAGATCGACCGTCAGGACGAGCGCACGCAGGAAGTGCTCGACGAAGTGTTCGATCTGTTCGTCAGCCTTGAAGCCAACGACGAGCAGCTTGAATTCCCGGTGCTCTATGCCTCGGGCCGCAATGGCTATGCGAGCGATGATCCGCTGGCGCGCGAAGGCACGCTCACCCCGCTGTTCCAGAAGATCGTCGATCACGTGCCCGCGCCTTCGGCCGATCCCGATGGCCCGTTCAAGTTCCTCGTGACACTGCTGGACCGCGACAACTTCCTCGGCCGCATCCTCACCGGTCTGGTCTTCTCCGGCTCGGTCAAGACCAACCAGGCAATCCATGCGCTCGATAACGATGGCAAGATCGTCGAAACCGGCCGCGCTTCGAAGATCATGTCGTTCCGCGGGCTGGAACGCGTGCCGACCGACGAAGCTGTTGCGGGTGACATCATCTCGATCGCCGGCCTCACCACCGCGACCGTTTCCAACACGATCTGCGACCCTTCCGTCACCGAGCCGCTGCACGCGCAGCCGATCGATCCGCCGACGCTTTCGATGCGCTTTGCGGTGAACGATTCGCCGATGGCGGGCCGCGAGGGCACCAAGGTGACCAGCCGCATGATCCGCGACCGTCTGGCACGCGAAGCTGAATCCAACGTGGCGATCAAGGTGACCGAGAGCGCTGACAAGGACAGCTTCGAAGTGGCAGGCCGCGGCGAATTGCAGCTGGGCGTGCTTATTGAAACCATGCGCCGCGAAGGCTTCGAGCTGGGCATCAGCCGCCCGCGCGTGCTTTATGGCGAAGACGATCACGGCAAGCGGACCGAGCCTTACGAGACCGTGGTGATCGATGTGGACGACGAGTTCGCCGGCACGGTTGTGGAGAAGATGGCGACCCGCAAGGGCGAAATGACCGACATGCGCCCCTCTGGCGGCGGCAAGACGCGCATCACCTTCTCCGCCCCCTCACGCGGGCTCATCGGCTATCACGGCGAGTTCCTTTCGGACACGCGCGGCACCGGCATCATGAACCGGCTGTTCGAGAAGTATGGCCCGTACAAGGGCAAGATCGAAGGCCGCAAGAACGGCGTGCTGATCTCGAACGGCGCGGGCGAAGCCAATGCCTATGCGCTGGGGCCGCTGGAAGAACGCGGCATCCTGTTCGTCGGCGTGGGTACCCCGCTCTATGAAGGCATGGTCATCGGCGAAAATGCCAAGCCCGACGACCTTGAAGTCAACCCGATGAAATCGAAGCAGCTCACCAACTTCCGTTCGACCGGCAAGGATGATGCGATCCGCCTCACCCCGCCCAAGATCATGACCTTGGAGCAGGCCATCGCCTATATCGACGACGACGAGATGGTCGAAGTGACGCCGAAGTCGATCCGGCTGCGCAAGGCAATCCTCGATCCGAACGAGCGCAAAAAGGCTGGCCGGAAGAAGGAAGCGGCCTGAGGGTTTGCTTCGCTTTGAATGAGACAGGAAGGGCGGCCTTTGCGGGCCGCCTTTTTTTGCGTTTGGGGGGTGTAGCGGGGCCCGGACAAAGCCCGGGATGACGGGTGTGTGGGGGCAGTGCGGTTGAGTTTGCCCGCTACCCCGCGTTCTCCCTGATCCGCACGGTCAACGCGAGTTCGTCGCGGACGGTGAGCACTTTGCGGCGAATGTCGGGGGGCAGCGCGGGTTGCGCCTTCAGGAAATCGTCGACCACCTGCAAAGCGGCGGCGTCTGTCTGGCCACCGATAAAGGCTTCGATCCAGCCGGGCAGGAAGAAGATGCGACGGTTCTGGCGTATCCATTCAAGCCGTTCGAGCGCAGGGCGCAGGAACGGGAGCGTCAGTGCGGATTGCCCGTTCGCGTTGAACGCACCCAGGCTCTCGCTTGCCCAGGCCTCGTTGAGCGCGGCATCCTTGAAATAGCGGGCGAAATAGTCCGCCTTCACGGTCTTGTCGGGCGTTGCGGCAAGCGTGACGAAGGCGTCTTTCGCCGCCTCGCCGGAATGATCCCGGAGCCGCTCTGCCTGCGCCAGTGCGGCCGCATTGTCCGCGCCGATGGTGATCAGGTGCCGGATGATTGCCCAGCGGGTCGGTTGGCGGATGACAGTGCCGTTGAACATGGCTCGCTCGGCGAGCAGATCGCGCAATCGCGCAAGCCCAAGCGGCGTCCGCGCCGTTGCGACCAAGCGGTCAAGCGCGTCCTTGCGCAGGCCATAGCCCAGGTTTGCGTCGTCGATGCGGGCCAGCAGCATCTGCTCCCAGCGACTGCGGAGCGGGGCCGCTTTCGCGTCCGGCAAGTAAATGTCGAGTGCGGTCGCGCCCCGTGCCAGGATGGTGCGCGATATCTGCTCGTCGGCTTCTCCCGGCAGATAGTCCAGCAGCAGGGCAATGTAGCGGTCCGGTGCGAGGCGCACGTCGCGGACGGTGTCCCACAGCGCGCTCCACAGCATGGCCCGAAGCAGTGTATCCTTTACCGTACCCACATGGCTGACGATCCAGCCAAGCGTACGATCATCGGGAAAGAACAGGCCGTAACCCTGATCGCCGTCGTTCGCCCAGACGTAATCCGGGGCTGGAAGCCCGGCCGCGCCGGATACGACGGCCCGCTCACCCTCAAAAACCGTGTCGAGCACAACATCGCCGCGATCCTGATAGCCGAGCCGGACCCGCACTTTCATGGGCCAGGCCCCGCCCGTGTCACCCGGGAGCGCGCGGACGGGTCGCTGAACAAGAGCCAATGAGCCAATCCTGCCGTCAACCACCGACAAAAGCGTGTCGACGCGGGGAAGCCCGGCGCGCAGCATGTATTGGCGGCCAAACGCGCCGAGATCGACGCCCGAGGCCGCGCTGATCGCGCCGAGGAGATCCTGCCATGTGGCATTGCCATAGGCATGGGCCGCGAGGAAACGGTGCAGCCCTTTGCGGAAGCCCTCCTCACCCACAAGGAAGGCGAGCTGTTTTATAACCGCCGGGGCCTTGTTGTAGACGATTGGGCCATAGTTGCTCTTGGCAGCATCGAGGTTGTCGAGCCTCTGCCACAAGGCCTGCGTGCCACTGGTCGCGTCAGCGCGGTAGGCAGGGGTTTTGGTCGACAGGAGGAAGGTCGTCCACGCGTTGCTTTCCGGTTGCAGTTCGGCCTGAATACGCGCCGCCATGTAGGTGGCAAAACCCTCCTTCAACCACAGATCATCGAACCACCGCATCGTGACATAGTCGCCGAACCATTGGTGGCTGATCTCGTGATAGATGGTCGCATCGCGCCTGAGACGCTCTGGCAGCGTCGGCGGCTCGCGGAAGACGAAGCTGTCCTCATTGTAGAGGATCGCGCCAACGTGCTCCATGCCACCGAACGGGAACGCGGGGGCAAGCAGCACATCAAGTTTGGCGAAGGGATAAGGGATGCCGAACCAGTCGGAGAGCCAGCGCACGGCGGCGCGGTTTGTGGCCATCTGCAGCTCGGCGTCGACCTCCGGCTTGCGCGAGGCGCGCGCGTAAAGCGTGATGGGCTGATCGCCGGATGGCGCTGACGTCCAGCTCGCCCATGGCCCCGCAGCGAAGGCGGCGAGATACGTGGAGATCGGCTGCGTTTCGGCGAAGCGCCATAGGGTGGCACCCCCAGCGTGCTCCTTTGCCGCAAGTGGTCCGTTGGCGACGACGGTCCAGCCAGCCGGCGCGGTCAACGACCAGGTGAACCGCGCCTTGAGATCGGGCTGATCGAAGCAAGGGAACAGCAGATTGGCATCGGACGGCACCAGAAGTGTGTAGAGATAAGTCTGGCCATCCTTGTCATCGTGATAGCGGATGATGGCCGCCCCCGAGGCTGCAATCGCTGTTTCGAAGCGAGCAGCAACGGTGTTCGCGCCGGTCCGCAACAGCCTGCGTGGCAGGACAAGGTGGCCATCGCGCCGCCCATCGGTCGGTGCCGGGTGACCGTTGACCAGCAGGTCTGACAGCGCCGAACCACGAAAGTCGAGCACCAGATCGCCGCTGCGTGCGGCGCGGTCAAAGCGGATGCTGACATGGCCGGCAGCGGTCTCCGCACCGGTCAGATCGAGCGCAAGATCGTAGTGCAGGCCGGAAATCTGCGCGGCCCGGCGCTGCGCCAGCGTAAGCGGTATGCCTGGGCCCGGATTCCCCTCAGGCACAAGCACTGAAGTCCGCGCGTGCGCGGCGGCCCAGCCAGTTGCGGGCAGGAGTGCGGCGGCGCGCAGTACGGTCCGTCGATCTTTGGAAAAGCGCAGGTTCTGCGACCTGCCCCCGGGGTTCGGTCAGAACCTTTAG
>CANFIV010000206.1 GCA_947446935.1 Sphingomonadaceae bacterium
GTCAATCTGGCTGGGCGTCTGGCGAAGTTGGATGAAGGAGAGAGCTATGTCCTTGGTTGATCGGTCTTTGCGCGGTGCCCTCGCTGCCGGAGCCCTCATCGCTGCCAGTTTCGGCTGGAGCGCGGCTGCCGAGGCGCAGGCCGTGGTGATCCGCTCGACTGGCCCCTCGGCGGCGGCCTATCCGATGGGGCGCAAGCTGCCCGCAGGCGCTGCTGTGGTGTTGAAGGCCGGCGATCAGGTGACCGTGATCGACCAGGCTGGCTCACGCGTGCTGGCCGGGCCCGGCAGCTTCAAGGTCGACAGCGCGGTGAACCGCGATGCGGGGGGCGGCAACACGGCGCTTGCCAGCCTGATCGCTCGCGGCGGCGCGCGCACCCGCACCGGAGCCGTGCGCGGCGATACCGAGGTGCCGACCGAGGCGACCGCTCCGGACAACGTCTGGTATGTCGATGTCAGCCGTGGCGGCACGGTGTGCATCGCCGATCCTGCGCAAGTCGTGCTCTGGCGGCCGAACCGTGCCGAGACCGGCAACGGCACGCTGTTTGCCGCCGATGGCACTCCGGCGGAAGTGACCTTCCGTGCCGGCAGCGCGATCAAGCTCTGGCCGGTCGCCACCATGCCGGTCATCGACGGACAGACCTATCGCTTCACCAGCCCGGTGGGCCAGACGGTGAAGATCACCGCCAAGCTTCTGGCCGCGGTGCCGGATGATGCGGTGGGTGTGGCCTCGCTGTTGGCGGAGAAGGGCTGCACCGCGCAGCTTGATGTGCTCAGCCATGCGGGAGCGGCGGCGGAGTAGTCCAGCGCCCTTGACCGGCTGCCACGCAGGCTGGCAGAGCGCAGGCGTATGGATACTTCTGCCCCGCTCACTCTGTTCAACAGCCTGACCCGCCGCGCCGAACCGTTCCAGCCGGTGCGGCCGGGCGAGGCGCGGGTCTATTCGTGCGGGCCGACGGTCTACAACTATCCGCATATCGGCAACATGCGCGCCTATGTGTTTGCCGATGTGCTGGGGCGGACATTGAGCTTCAAGGGCTACAAGCTCACCCATGTCATCAACATCACCGATGTTGGCCACCTGACCGATGACGCGGATCAGGGCGAGGACAAGATGGAGCGCATGGCAGCCGCCCAGAAGCAGTCGATCTGGGATATCGCCGAGCACTACAAGCAGGCTTATTGGGCCGATGTGCGCGCGCTCAATATTCGCCAACCGGCTGAGTGGACCGTCGCGACCGACTATGTGCCACAAATGATCGCCTTTGCCGAGGGCATCGCCGCGCAGCACTGCTACGAGTTGGAGAGCGGGCTCTATTTCGACGTCTCGACCGTGGCCGACTATGGCCGGCTCGCGCGCGCTGCCACCGAAGAGGGCGAGGGCCGGATCGAGCAGGTCGAGGGCAAGCGCCATGCCGCCGATTTCGCGATCTGGCGCAAGACACCGCCGGGCGAGACGCGGCAGATGGAATGGGATTCGCCCTGGGGCAAAGGCGCTCCGGGCTGGCATCTCGAATGCTCGGTCATGTCCGGCGCGGTGCTGGGCTTTCCCTTCGATATCCACACCGGCGGGATCGACCACCGCGAAATCCATCACCCCAACGAGATCGCCCAGAACCAGGCGCACTGCTGCACGAACGGCCTCGACGACGCGGCCAATTCGGGCGCCAAGATCTGGATGCACAACAACTTTCTCGTCGAACGCTCCGGGAAAATGTCCAAGTCCTCGGGCGAGTTTCTGCGGCTGCAACTGCTGATCGACAAGGGCTACCACCCACTGGCGTACCGCCTTCTATGCCTGCAAGCGCATTACCGCAGCGAGCTTGAGTTCAGCTGGGAAGGACTGGGGGCTGCGCTCACGCGGCTGAAGCGGCTGCTGATCGCGGTGGAACAACTGAAGGCCCGCATTCCTTCTGTACCAGCTGCTGCGGTACTCCTCCCCGTGCCGGGGAGGAACTTTGCGAACCATCTTGCGCGCTTCGATGCTGCCGTCTCCGACGACCTCAACACGCCGCAGGCGCTCACCGTGCTGGAAGAAGTCGCCGCGCTCAAGAAGGTCGATCCTGCGGAAAAGCTTGCCGCGCTGGTGGCGCTGGACGCCGTCCTCGGCCTTGATCTTTTGAACCTCACCCGCGCTGACCTGCGGCTCCGCCCCAAGTCAGCCATCGTCACCGAAGCCGAAATCGAAGCCACCCTCGCCGCGCGCAAGGACGCCCGTGCCGCCAAGGACTTTGCCCGCTCGGATGCACTGCGCGACGAGCTGGCGGCCAAGGGTGTCGAGGTGATGGATGGCGATCCGCTGGGATGGGATTGGAAACTGGGATGATAATCACCGCACTTGCACTCGCCGCCGCGCCGGCTCGCCTCGCAAGGCCCGAGACGGTGGTCGCGGCAATTTACGCGCCCTACCGCCATGCGGTGATGGAAAGCGCATCGTGGGAGCGCCCGATTTTCACGCCCCGCCTCAGGATGCTGATCGCGAAGTGGCGCGCGGTCACACCTTCGGACGAAGTCGATGATCTCGCGGACTTCGATTGGCTCTGCCAGTGTCAGGACTGGGACCCGCCCACCTTCCGTGCGCGGATCAGCCGCAATGTCCCGCTCGGTCAGGGCCGCCGCGCCGTGACTGTCATGCTGGGCGGCAAGCATGATCACCCAGAGCCGGTGCGATTCGTGTTCCAGCGAATGGGCGACCAGTGGCTGATCGACGACATCTTTGGGGGCGGCTTCGCCCAAGGCCTGCGCGCCACGCTGATCAAGACCACTGCGGCGGATATCGCGCTGCGCAGAAAACGATAACAGGATAGAGGATCAGCCTGATGACTATTCTCGTGATGAACGCGCTCGCCGCGCCGCTGATCCAGCCGCACTTGCCCGATTGGGTCGAGCCGCGCTTCTTTCGTCACACCGCCGAACTCCTGGAGATGGCGCCGGAGGCCGAGATCGGCTGGTTCGATCTGGAGGATGTCGTGCCGATGGCCGAGGCCATCCGCCGGGCGACCAAGCTAAAGTGGCTCACCAGCATATACGCCGGCGTCGATGGCCTGCCGCTGTCACTGATGGCGGAGCGCGGCGTGATCATGACCAATGGCGCTGGCATCAATGCCGTAACCATCGCCGAATATGTCGTGATGGGCATGCTCAGCATCGCCAAGGGCTACCGTGAGGTCGTGCGCGCACAGGAAAAGCACGAGTGGCTCATGGAATCGCCCGGCAAGCTTGAGCTTGCGGACAGCAAGGCGCTGATCCTCGGTTATGGCGAGATCGGCCAGCGAGTCGACCGGATGCTTCAGGCGTTTGATGTGGAGGTGGTCAAGGTGCGGCGCTCGGGGGGCGAGGGCACGCTTGCGCCCGATGCCTGGCGCGCGCGACTGGGCGAATTCGACTGGGTGATCCTCGCGGTGCCCGGCACGGCTGAGACCGAGGGGATGATCGGCGCAGCCGAGATTGCCGCGATGAAGTCCTCTGCCGTGCTGGTGAACGTCGCGCGCGGCAGCGTGGTTGATCAGGATGCCCTGGTGGCGGCGCTCACTGAAAAGCGCCTTGGCGGGGCCTTCCTCGATGTCACCACGCCCGAACCGCTCCCTGCGGACCACCCGCTGTGGAGCCTGCCGAACGCGCATGTGACAATGCACCTCTCGGGCCGTGCGCAGGCCAAGATGTTCAAGCGCGCCGCAGCCCGCTTCATCGACAATCTGGGACGCTACCATCGCGGCGAGCCGCTTTGGCCGCAGGTTGATTTCAAGCTCGGCTACTGACTTTGAACCTATGGGGTGACTCGGGCGCGGGCCTTTGTTACCCCTCGCTCCCAAGGGAGTGCGGCGGCGTGCTGTAACTACCAGATGGTCGCGACCGTATCAGGCTGAGGGGGAGGCGAAAGGTTCGCCGACTCCTCGCGGGGGAGCGTCCAAATGACCGAGACTAGCGGCAAAAAAGCATCCGATCTGTTTATTGAATGCCTCGAGGAAGAGGGCTGCGAATACATCTTCGGCGTGCCCGGGGAGGAGAATCTCGATTTCCTCGATTCGCTGTCCCGCTCGACCAAGATCAAGCTGATCCTGACGCGCCACGAGCAGGGCGCGGGCTTCATGGCCGCGACCTATGGCCGCCATACCGGCAAGACCGGCGTGTGCATCGCCACCTTGGGGCCGGGCGCGACCAATTTCGTGACTGCGGCGGCCTATGCCACGCTCGGCGGCATGCCGATGCTGATGATCACCGGCCAGAAGCCGATCAAGAAATCGAAGCAGGGCCGCTTCCAGATCCTCGA
>CANFIV010000207.1 GCA_947446935.1 Sphingomonadaceae bacterium
GCTTCAAAGCTCTGGCCATCCTCGAGGGCCACGCGAAATCCGCCATCTGTCTTGGATAGGGCAGTGGCTCGGCCGTCATGTAGCTGCGCACCATATGTCTGTGCGTGTGCTGTCATCCGCTCCAGAAGCCGCGGACCACTGATCCCATCGGGAAAGCCTGGAACATTGTGGGTCAAGGGAATCCGTACCCATCCGGTGAGCCCCGCCTTGCCCGGCCGCTGAGTGAGCGCTGTTAAGCGTGCTCTTGTGCGTGCGCTTAGGAGCGGTGGATGAGCCAGATTACGGTGTTCGCGGGGCCGGAGCGCCGCCGGCGGTGGAGCGAGGAGGAGCGGCTGCGGGTGCTGGCCGAGGCGTTCTCGCCCGGGGCCTGCGTGGCGGAGGTCTGCCGGCGGCACGATATCTCGACCTCGCTCATCTACACATGGCGGAGCAAGCTGCGGCAGGCCCATGCCGCGGCTGAGCCCAGCGAACCGGCGGTGCCTGCCTTTGCCGAGGCCTTGGTCGTCGACGAGGATGCGGGGGCGTGCCCAGGGACTGCGCCGGCGATGGTCATCGACCTCGCCCGCGGCAAGCGGGTCAGCGTGTTCCCCTCGGCTTCGCCGGCACAGGTGGTCGCCGTGCTGAAGACGCTGCGGTGATCCCTGCCGGTGCGCGGGTGTGGCTGGCGATGGGCCATACCGATATGAGGAAGGGCATGCAGGGCCTTGCGCTGATGGTGCAGCAGGCGCTGGATCTCAACCCGCACGGCGGCGACCTGTTCGTCTTCCGCGGCCGGGCTGGCTCGCTGGTGAAGATCATCTGGCACGACGGGATCGGCATGTCGCTCTATGCCAAGCGGCTCGAGAAGGGACGCTTCGTTTGGCCCTCGGCGAAGGACGGGATGGTCTCGTTGACCAGCTCTCAGCTGGCCTGCCTGCTCGACGGGATCGACTGGCGCAACCCGCAGTATTCATGGCGGCCAGCCAGCGCCGGATAAGCGCAAAGCCAAGCATTTCCGGCTTGATTGGGGGCTTCGGTAGTGATTCACTGCCGTTCGTGGAAGCCGCCATTTCGCCTCTTCCGGACGATATCACAGCGCTTAAGGCGCTGCTGGCGGCCGCGACCCGGCGGGCGGATGATGCCGAAGCCCGGCTCGCCAATGCCCACGCCCGCGAGAGCGCAACCGAGGCGATGATCGCCCATCTCAAGCTCCAGATCGCCAAGCTGAAGCGGGAGCAATACGGCGCCAGCGCCGAGCGCACCCGCCGCCTGCTCGAGCAGATGGAACTGCAGCTCGAGGACCTTGAGGCCGATGCAGCCGAGGACGACCTTGCTGCCGAGGTCGCCGCGGTCAAGGCGACCAGCGTGACTGCGTTCGAGCGCAAGCGGCCCTCGCGCAAGCCGTTCCCCGATCAGCTGCCACGCGAGCGGGTCGTCATCCCGGCGCCATGTACCTGTCCAGCGTGCGGCGGGGAGCGGCTGTCGAAGCTCGGCGAGGATGTCACCGAGACGCTCGAGGTGATCCCCCGCTCATGGAAGGTGATCCAGACCGTGCGCGAGAAGTTTTCGTGCCGGGACTGCGAGACGATCACTCAGCCACCGGCCCCGTTCCACGTGGTCCCGCGCGGATGGGCGGGCCCCAGTTTCCTCGCCATGCTGCTGTTCGAGAAGTACGGCCAGCATCAGCCCCTCAACCGCCAGGCCGAGCGCTTCGCCCGCGAGGGCGTGCCGCTCAGTACCTCGACGCTGGCGGACCAGGTCGGTGCGGCAACGTTCGCCCTGATGCCACTCTACCGGCTGATCGAGGCCCATGTGCTGGCGGCCGAGCGACTGCACGGCGACGATACGACCGTCCCGGTCATGGCCAGGGGCAAGACCGATACGGCAAGGCTGTGGACCTACGTCCGCGATGACCGGCCCTTTGCCGGATCCGATCCGCCGGCGGCGCTGTTCCATTACTCCCGCGACCGAAGAGGCGAGCATCCCCGGGCGCATCTCGCGTCCTGGTCGGGTGTCCTGCAGGCCGATGCGTATGGCGGGTACGGCGAGCTCTATGCCGAGGGTCGCCAGCCCGCTCCCATCCTCGAGGCGGGCTGCTTCGCCCATGCGCGGCGCAAGTTCTTCGAGCTGGCCGATGTCGCCGCCGCGGCGCGGCGCAGCAGCCGTAACGAGCGAACCGGCATGATCTACCCTACCGCGCTGGAAGCTGTGCAGCGGATCGATGCGCTGTTCGATATCGAGCGCGGTATCAACGGCAGGAGTGCTGCCGAGCGGCTCGCCGTTCGTCAGGACCTGAGCGCGCCGCTCATGGCTGAGCTCCACACGTGGCTGACAACCCAGCTCGCCAAGCTGTCGCGCAACCATGATCTGGCCAAGGCCATCAACTACATGCTGCGGCGCTGGGACGCCTTCACCCGATTCCTCCACGATGGGCGCATCTGCCTCACCAACAATGCCGCCGAACGCGCGCTGCGTTGCGTCCCACTCGGGCGCAAGGCGTGGTTGTTCTGTGGGTCCGATCGCGGCGGCCAGCGGGCGGCAGTGCTCTACACGCTGATCCAGACGGCGCGGCTCAACAACGTCGATCCGCAGGCGTGGCTCGCCGATGTGCTGAGACGGATTGCCGATTGCCGGGTAACCCAGCTCGGCTCGCTGTTGCCTTGGAACTGGCAGCCTCGCCCCTGCGAAGCCGCCCCTTCAACATCATGCGGTGCTGGAGATGGCTACTAGCCCTGCTTCAATCGCGCGATCAGCGCGTCGTCCAGTTGCCTGATCCGGACATTCCGGAACATCACCTCGGCCGCCTCGAACTCGAGAGCGATCCGGCCCCCGGTCAAGGGTTTGGCCTCGTCCGCGGTGCCATGACTGTCGATCATCGAGAACACGGTCAGGACGATCCGGCCGTTGACGAGGTGTGCCGCCTGGTCGCCGATCGCATAGAGATCCAGCGTGTTCCACCCGGACAGATTTTCGTAGTTCCCGGAATGACGGAACCATTGCCGGGCGATGCCGCCAGCAGCCTGTGGCTGGTCATAGGTCTTGGGTAAGGCCGGTATCCAGTTGGGCCACAGCGGCGTCCCGCCGAGCAGCGGTCCCTGAAGTCCCTTGGTGTTGACCATGATGGCGTCGCCGACGTCACCCTCCTCAATCTGGAACTCGACACAGTCAGGGAAGAGCCGGTCGCGCTCCGGGCCCATGTGATACAGAATTCCGCTGTTGCGCCGCTGCAGACTGCGCGGCGAGTAGCGCTCCTCGCCCCACTTGAAGTCCAGCCTCAGGTGATAGTTGCTCCACTCTTTCGTGGTCGCGATATGCCCCATGGTGGATTTCTGCGCCCGGTCGAACTTGGGGCCGAGAAAGTGCAGAATGCCTTGATCAATCGATACGACGCGATGCACGTCGCGGTTACCTACCTTGTCATGGAAAAAGGTCCACCCTTCAAGGTCCCTGCCGTTGAACAGTGACTGCCACTCCCAAGCCACGGGGCTTGGCGACTGTGCCAGAAGACGAAGCGGCAGCATCCCTGACGCGCCTGCCAGCCCGAATGCCTTGATGGCAAAGCGCCTGTCGAACATGCCGTCTCCCTTATTAGAACCGGCATTCTACAGCGACGGCCCAGCGATGTCGAGCGCCAGCCTGCGGGGCTCACCGGATGGTTACGGAGCAAGGGCCGGATTGCGTGTGGTCACCAAGGCCTTCAGCACGTTGCGTGTGATGGTGGCGACGTTGTTGTCGCCGCCATTTAACGGCAGAGCCTGGCTCCAAGCGATGGACCCGGCGGCGAAAACCGCCCCACCTTTTGTCGTGGCGAAATAGGTGACGTCGGCACTAACCAATGGATTTTGGGCTCCACCATAGGTATCCATCCGGTGAGGCTTTCAATTACCCATAAATGCACCGGAGGCGAGTTCTGCGCCGAACTGGATGTCCATCAGGCGTGACCAACCGCGCCACATGATCATGTTGCCTGGTGGTGGGTCGTGACTTCGCGCGAGGTATCCGCCGAGGCGGGCGATTTCGCAGAGGTAGTCAGATAGCTTTGGGTTTTGCGTGGCGGTGCGGCCAGCGCGCGCGATGATTTGGTCGATCACGTCTGTCCGTCGTCAGAACATTTGGCACAACTCGCGGCGTAAATTAGCGGAGTGCGGGCCTCGTCTGGGGTTGGGTTTTAGGCGGCGAGCTTGCGGTGTTGCAAGCGCCGATGCTCGATGGTCTGTCGCTTGATCCTTTCACGTTGTTTGATGATGGCTGGCGCCCTCCCGAAGTAGGCGTCGGCGGGCGTCA
>CANFIV010000208.1 GCA_947446935.1 Sphingomonadaceae bacterium
GACCTTCGCGTCGGTCAGCAGCTTCTGGTGCAAGGGGATCGAGGTCTTGACGCCGCCGATGACCATTTCTTCCAGCGCGCGTTTCAGGCGCATGATGCAGCCTTCGCGGGTGCGGCCGTAGACGATGAGCTTGGCGATCATGGAGTCGTAGTAGGGCGGAATGCGGTAGCCCGCGTAAAGCCCGCTATCGACGCGCACGTGCATGCCGCCCGCCGCGTGGTAGCTGGTGACCAGACCGGGTGAGGGCACGAAGGTGAACGGGTCCTCGGCGTTGATGCGGCATTCGATGGCGTGGCCGCTGAAGACAATGTCTTCCTGCTTGACCGAGAGCGGCTTGCCGTCGGCAATGCGGATCTGTTCGCGCACCAGATCGACTCCGGTGATCGCCTCGGTGACGGGATGCTCCACCTGCAAACGGGTGTTCATCTCGATGAAGTAGAACTCGCCGTTTTCCCAGAGGAACTCGATCGTGCCCGCGCCGCGATAGCCCATGTCGGCCATGGCTTTGGAGACGATGCCGCCCATGCGGTCGCGCTCGGAGGCGGAGATGACGGGGGAGGGGGCCTCTTCCAGCACTTTCTGGTGGCGGCGCTGCAGCGAGCAGTCACGCTCGCCCAGATGGATGGCATTGCCATTGCCGTCGCCGAAGATCTGGAATTCGATGTGGCGCGGGTTGCCGAGGTACTTCTCAATATAGACCGTGGCATCGCCGAACGCGGCCTTGGCCTCGCTGCCCGCCTGCTGGATCAGTGTTTCGAGCTCATCGGGGCCGTGGCACACTTTCATGCCGCGCCCGCCGCCACCCGATGCGGCCTTGATGATCACCGGATAACCGGCGGCTTCGGCGATCAGCTTGGCTTCCTTGATGTCAGAAACCGCGCCATCCGAGCCGGGGACCAGCGGCAGGCCGAGTGCGCCTGCTGTGCGCTTGGCCTCGATCTTGTCGCCCATCGTTCGGATATGTTCGGGCTTGGGCCCGATCCAGGTGATGCCGTGGGCCTCGACGATATCGGCGAACTTGGCGTTTTCCGAAAGGAAGCCGTAGCCGGGGTGGATTGCGTCGGCATGGGTGATCTCGGCCGCCGAGATGATCGCGGCCATGTTGAGATAGCTGTCCTTGGCCGCAGGCGGTCCGATACAGACGGCGTGGTCTGCAAGGCGCACATGCATGGCATCGGCATCGGCGGTGGAATGCACCGCAACCGTCTCGATCCCCATTTCATGCGCGGCGCGGTGGATGCGCAGCGCGATTTCGCCGCGGTTGGCGATGAGCAGGCGCTTGATGGGCATGGCGGCGGGCGCGCTCAGGCGATGACGACGAGCGGCTGGTCAAATTCGACCGGCTGCGCATTTTCGACGAGGATCGCGGTGATCGTGCCCGAGGCGGGTGCGGTGATCGCGTTCATCACCTTCATCGCCTCGACGATCAGGATCGTGTCCCCGGCCTTGACCGTCTGACCAACGCTGATGAACGGCGCGGCGCCCGGCTCGGGCAGGAGATAGACCGTGCCGACCATCGGCGAGCGCAAGGCATTCGCATGGGTTTCGGCGGGTGCCGCAGCCGGGGCGGCGGCAGGCGCAGGTGCGGCAGCGACGGGCGCAGGTGCATACGTCTGGACTGCGGGCGCAGCGTTCAAGGTGCGCGCAACGCGGATTTTGCGCTTGCCGTCCTCGACCTCGATTTCGGTCAGCCCGGTTTCGGCCAGCAGTTCGGCGAGTTCGCGCACGAGAGAGCGGTCGATCGTCATTGCTGTGACGGCGCTGTCGTCGCCGTGGTCGTGGCCCATGATCTATCCTCGCGGGTGTCTTGGTTTAAAGAGGAACCCCATGCCCGCCGCATGCCCTACTGGCAAGAGGCACTGCGCAGGCGGCGTGGAAAACGGCGAGAGCCTTTGATCCTGCCAGAGCCGCTGGCACCCTGTTTCAAACAGGCTACAACAGCAGTTAGAGCCGCGATGCTCCCTCAAACGCCAGCAGATAACTCTGTGCGCCGAACCCGGCAATTGTCGCCTTGGCCGCCATACCCACGTAGGACTTGTGCCGGAAGGCTTCGCGCGTGTGCGGGTTGGAGAGGTGGACCTCGATTACCGGCGTGCGGATCGCCTTGATCGCATCGTGCAAGGCCACGCTGGTATGGGTGAAGGCCCCAGCGTTGAGCAGAACCGCGCGCGCGCCTTCGGCCTGTGCTTCGTGCAGCCAATCAACCAGATGGCCTTCGTGGTTGGACTGGCGCAGATCGATCTCGAGTCCCAGTTCGCGCGCACGGTCTTCGAGCATGCCGGCAATGTCATCCAGCGTGTCGGAGCCATATATCTCGGGCTCGCGCGTGCCGAGCAGATTGAGATTGGGTCCGTTGAGGACAAAAATGGTCTCGGGCATTGTCTCGCTCCGCCAGGGGAATTGCTGAGCACCCCTGATAAAGCGCGGCCGTCTGCGTGCAAGCCCGGGTTGCCTTGCGCCAAGCCTTGAGGGTCAGCCCTTGCCGTTGTCCGCCATGGGCGGCGGGGCATCGTTGCCGCCACCTTCGTCAGGCGCGTCGACTACATCGACGTTGTCGGGGTTGAGGTCGTTCTGCGGCACGGGTTCGGGCTGCGAGATTGCCTGCGGCTGGTTTTGGACCGCGAGCGATTCGGCGGCTTTTGCGCGCTTGTCGGCTGCATCGGCCTTGGCTTCGACCTGCGTTACCCGCTCTTCGAGTTCGTTTACACGTTGGGCGTCGCAGCCGGACAGGAGCAGCGCAAGCGAAGCTGCAGCCGATGCCACGGCGATGCGGCGCAGCGCGAAGCTGCCCTGAGGAATGCCGGTTGGTGTGGCGAGAAGGGGTTGCTGTCCGTCCATGCTGTTCAAGTCATAGCACCGAAAGATTACTCGAAACTAACCAAGCGGGCCCCTTTGTTGGCGTTGGGCGAGTTTTTGGGGCCAGCCTTGGCGAGGTCAGTGATCGCTGCCCAGCACCTTGCCCCATTGGCGCGCAGCGGTGTAGCCAAGGTAGGATGTGCCAAAGAGCATGTAGAGCGGCTCGGGCAGTGCCGCGAAATAGCCGGTCATCGTTTCGGTCATCGCGCGCGCCGCTTCAGGCCGCACCGCGCCGAGCAACCCGATAGGGATGGCCCATAGGATCATCGCATACATCACATAAAGAAATGTCGGGCGCGCGCGGGTGGTATAGGCGCTGCGGCGAGCGGGTGCAGGTGTGCGGGCGGGAAGCGGGGCCATGGGCGTCCTTTCAGAGGGCATCGATCGAACGCCGGACCAGATAGCGACAAAAACCCATGTAGGAAAATGGTTCGGATAGATCGGAAGGGGTGCGCGGATTTTGCACATCCCGTGTCCGGTTTATGGCAATGGACGCTTGGCCGAGGGGCCGATAGGCAGAGGCAACCGCGGCGATCTTGCGGGTAGAATGGTCCGACGTCGTGTGGGCGGGCGGACCAAGGGGTCGGACATTTGGCAGAGCGGACGTGGCGAGTTCCCTTTGGGCGCAGCGTATTGGCGCTGAGCGCGCTGGTTTCCGGTACCTGCTTGCTGGCTGCGGTGCAGGATCAGGGGGCTTATTCGGGACAAACCCTCTCTGCGCAGCGCGCCGCGATGATCGAGCCGATGCTCGATACGTATTGCTCGCGCTGCCACAATGATGACGACAAGGTGGCGGGGCTGTCGGTCGCCGATCTCAAGGCCTCCGACATTGCCGGCGGTTTGAATTCCGAGGCTTGGGAGAAAATCCTGCGCCGTGTGGCGGCCGGCGAAATGCCGCCGCATTCCAAGAAACAGCCTGATGCGGCGATGCGCGCGGATTTCGTCCAGTGGCTTGACGATGGCCGCGCGCACTATGTCGCGGCGCATCCCGATCCGGGTCGCGCGACTGTGCGGCGGTTGAACCGCACGGAATACGCCAATGCCGTGCGTGATCTGCTGGGGATCGAAACAAATGTCGCCAGCGCACTGCCGCCCGACAACTCTGGCTTCGGATTCGACAATATCGCCGACGTACTGAGCGTTTCGCCGACGCTGATGGAGCGTTACGTCGCGGTTGCGGGGAAGGTTGCGAGGGCGGCCACCGGCCTCACTCCGCGGCGCGATTTCGTCACCACCTGGCAGGTGACCAAAGACGGTTCGGTGATGAACTCGGGCATTCCGGCCTATATCGAGCGCGCCTCGGCCGACTTGCCACTCGGTTCGCGCGGGGGTGCAGCGGTGCGCTATTCCGCGCGCTATGACGGGGCTTACGACATCGCGGTCTGGCTCAATTCGAACACCAACA
>CANFIV010000209.1 GCA_947446935.1 Sphingomonadaceae bacterium
ACTCGTCACGATCAATCGGCTCAATCAGCTGGAGCGCACAGCGGTCGATCTTGATGGCAATGTCGGTTCGCTCCAGGCGCAGATCGCACAGGCCCGCGCCAAGATCACCGAAGCCCAGGAACAATCGATCCAGCTCGGCCAGACCCGCCGCGTGCAGGCGGGCACCGACCTTGCGCAAGTCAACACCGCGCTCAACCAGCAACAACTGCGCAGCGTGGCGGCATCGGACCAGCAGGACCGCAGCGAAATTCACGCGCCCTATACCGGCGTGATCGAGAAGATCGCCTTCGCCGCGATTGGCGATGTGGTCCGCCCGGCCGAACCGATCATGGAGATCGTCCCCGACCGCGATGTCATGGTGGTCGAGGCCATGATCAGCCCCTCAGACATCGACCAGGTCATGAAGGGCCAGATCGCGCGCGTGCGGTTCAGCTCGTTCAACCGCGCGACAACGCCGGAAATCATCGGCAAGGTCACGTATCTGGCGACCGATCGCAGCGAGAACCCTGATTCCAAGCAGTCGTTCTATATGGTTCGCGTCGAGGTCGATCAGGCTGCGGTGAAGAAGGAGGGCCTAGAGCTGCGCAGCGGTATGCCTGCCGAGGTCTATATCGAGACCGGCGAGCGTTCGCTGCTCTCCTACGTGACCAAGCCGCTGGTCGACCAGTTCATGCGTTCGTTCCGCGACAATTGAGCTGATCGCGATGCGCCCGATCCCGTCTGTCTCCATCGCCGTCGTCGCTGCCTTGGCCGCGCTCGCGCCTGCGAGCGCCCAAGTGGCCCCTTCCCCGGCAGCGCCTTCGAACAGCGCGCCCATTCAGGGCCCGCCCAATTCCGGCGCACCCGCAGGCGGGTATGGCACGGATGATCCCGACAGCGGCCGCGACCCCGGCGATGCATCCTCTCCAGATGGAGATCAATCAGACGCTGACGCAGCGCGCATTGCCATGCGGCCGGATCTGCCCGACGATACCCCAGACGATGTCGCCGCGCTGGCTGCAGCTGGCCAACCGGTAACCTCGCTCACCGACGCGCTTCGCCTGGCCTACTGGACTTCACCCACGCTGCTGGCGCAGCGCGCAACAGTGAAAAGCTACGACTATCGGATCGCCGAAGCCCGCGCGAACTTCGGTCCGAAAATCAACTACAGCCTGACCGATACATACCAGCGCGACAGCTTCGAGCAGCGCCGCGGCCATTCGATTGCGCTCTCAGGCTGGACCACGACTGCATCGGCGATACTCTCCCAGCCGCTGTTCACTTTCGGCCGCAACGCCTCGCAAGAGCGCAATGCGGCAGCGCAGCTCGCTTTCCAGCGACAAGTCTTGCGCTCGACGGAGCAGCAGGCTCTGCTCGATGCGACCACCGCCTATATCGGCGTATTGCGCGACCGTGCCTCGGTGGTGATCGCCAAGGACAACCTCGCGGCGCTCGAACGCCAGCTAGCCGACAACAAGGCCCGACTTGCGGTGCATGAAGTGACCGTAACGGATGTGCAGCAGGTCCAGACCCGCGCCGCACTGGGCCGCGCACAGGTCTATTCAGCACAGCGCGACGCCGCATCGAGCGAAGCCTCGTTCCTGCGCATGGTGGGCGTGCCTGCCGGTGAACTGGTCGCACCTAATCCACTCCAGTTGCCGGTGCGCCAGCTGGAAGAGGCTTATGCCTATGCCGAGTTGCACAGCCCGGTGATCCTCGCCGCGCAGGCCCGCGAGAAGGTCTCGCGCTCAAGCGTGGCTGCGGCGAAGGCCGATCTCATGCCGCGCGTCGATTTCCAGGGCAGCGCAAATATCGGCACGCAGAGTGCCTACAACGACAATCTGCGCACCAAGGAAGTGCGCGGGCAGTTCGTCATCAGCGGACCGATATTCGAAAGCGGCCTGCGCCGCGCCCGCATCGGCGATGCGATGGCCGCCAACGATGCGGACTGGCGGCTGCTCGACGCATCGCTGCGCGAAAGCCGCGCCTCGCTCGCCTCCTCGTGGAACGACTGGCAAGCACAGCAGGCAGCGATTGCCAGCTACCGCGATGCTGAAGCCTCGGCTCGCCAAGCGTACGAAGGCGCGATCCTGCAGCAGCGCGCCGGCCTTATCACCACGCTCGACGTGCTCGATCTGGCGCGCGAACTTTTGGTGGCGCGCAGCAATTCGAACACCGCGGTTGCCAACGCATACATCGCCAAGGCTCGGGTGCTGGCCGCAGCGGGCGCGCTGGAACAGGCGTGGCTCATGCCCGATGATGCGCGATACAACCCCGAGCAACATCTGCACAAAGTCCGCCACAACGGCGATATTCCGCTGGCGACCCCGATCCTGCGCGCGATTGACGGCGCGGCGGCGATTGGCAGCACGGGCGACCGCGCGGTGCGCGATCCGGCGGGCAAACGCACGGCGCCGCCCATCGTGATTCAGCCGGCCGAGACACTGGCCGGCCCATCTATATACAATCCCGCTCCCACAGCGGCGCCTGCGCCGGACGTCGGAACCACGCCGGCCAATTCCGCGCCGGCCAGATAAAACCTTTGAACCGCCCCCGAACCACAGCGGGTAGCCCAAAATAGTTCTCGCAACGGCAAAGCAGCAGGAGTAGCGGCGCGGCGATGGACACGATCTCGACTCAGGGCGAACATCCCGTCCCAAACCATGAAGCGCCCGCGATTGGATCCGGCAGCGGTGATGCCGCGCCGAGCCATGCGGATCATGGTCACCACCCCAAGGAAAGCCTCGCCACGCTGGCGATGGGCGCGATCGGCGTAGTGTTTGGCGATATCGGCACCTCGCCGCTCTATTCGCTGAAGGAGAGCTTCATCGGCCATCACCCGCTGAAGGTGGACCAGCCGCATATCTTTGGCGTGCTCAGCCTCGTATTCTGGACGATGATGATCATCGTCACGCTGAAATACGTGTTCATGATCCTGCGCGCAGACAACAAGGGCGAAGGCGGCAGCCTTGCTCTGCTAGCGCTGGTCGGCCGCTGCATGAACGATGAGCGCTGGATGTACGCGATGGTCATGTTGGGGCTCACGGCCACGGCCTTGTTCTTCGGCGATGCGATCATCACGCCGGCGGTCTCGGTGCTTTCGGCAGTCGAAGGGCTGACGGTGGTCCACCCCGGGTTCGAATATCTGGTCCTGCCGATCTCGATTGCGATCCTGATCGGCCTGTTCGCGATCCAGTCGCGTGGCACGGCGGCAGTGGGCAAGCTGTTCGGCCCGATCATGGTGTTCTATTTCATCGTGATCGCGACCCTCGGCATCACCGGGATCATTCAGGCGCCCGAGATTCTCTTCGCGGTCAACCCGCTCTATGCCGTCCGGTTCTTCATGCTGGACCCGATGCTGGCGTTCCTAGCGCTGGGATCGGTGGTGCTGGCCGTGACCGGAGCCGAGGCGCTTTATGCCGACATGGGCCATTTCGGCCGCCGCGCGATCACCGTGGCGTGGTTGTGGATCGCGTTCCCGTGCCTGCTGCTCAATTATCTGGGCCAGTGCGGCATGATGTTGCGCCACCCGGAAACGGTCGAAAATCCATTCTTCCTGCTCGCGCCCGAAAATCTGCGGCTGCCGTTGGTTCTGCTCGCGACGATGGCGACGATCATCGCCAGCCAGGCGGTGATTTCCGGTGCCTTCTCGGTCTCGCAGCAGGCGGTGCAACTGGGGTACCTGCCGCGCATTCGCATTCAACACACCAGCGCAAGCGCAGCCGGGCAGATCTATGTACCGCTGGTCAACTGGGCGCTGCTGGTGCTGGTCGTGCTATTGGTGCTGGGCTTCCGCACCTCGGGCAATCTCGCTTCAGCCTATGGTATCGCGGTGACGGGCACGATGTTCATCACCGCCTGCATGTTCGGCGTACTGGCGTTCATGGTCTGGAAGTGGCCACCGGTGGTCGCAGGGTTCTTCACCGGTCTGTTCCTGCTCGTCGATGGGGCGTATTTCGCCTCGAACGTTACGAAGATCCCCGACGGCGGCTGGTTCCCGCTGCTGGTTGCGGCGATCGCCTTCACCATGCTGACGACCTGGGCCACAGGCCGGCGCATCCTGCGCGAGCGGCTGGCCGAGGATTCCATGCCATTCGACCTGTTCCTGAATTCTGTCTGCCAGAAAGTGCGGCGGGTGTCGGGCACATCGGTGTTCCTTGCCTCCAGCGCGGAAGGCATTCCGCCTGCCCTGCTCCACAATCTCAAGCACAATCACATCCTGCACGACCGGGTGGTGATCCTGACAGTAGAGACGCAGAGCGTGCCGCAT
>CANFIV010000210.1 GCA_947446935.1 Sphingomonadaceae bacterium
CACCAGCCGCTGCCACTCGCGGCCCATGACAGCACGGTTCGCACCAGTCAGCACCTGCACCCAGATGCGGCTCGCGTGGCTGGGCTGCGCCTTGGCGTTCTTGCCCTTCTTGTCCTTCTCGGTCTCGGCCGGGCAGACGGGATCCTTAGCCGACTTGCCTACGCCCGATTTGCCTTTGGCGGCTTTGCCCTTGGTTGCTTTGGACTTGCCTTTGCCTGTCTTGCTATCGGCGCAAGCCTTGTCGAGCGCAGCCTTTTCCTTGGCGGCCTTGTCGGCCTCGGCTTTGTCCTTCGCCGCCTTGTCTTTGGCGGCCTTTTCCTTGGTAGCCTTGCTGCCGGTTGTGAGCGGCTCCTCGTCGCTGGAGCGCGAAACAGCGGTGGGGCCGTCGGGACGATCGCCGCGATCCTTGCCCTTGGCGCGCGCGGACTTGCTCGCAGATTGGGCAGCCCTGCGGAGCGCCTCGACTTGCGTCAGATCGACTGCGGTTTCGGTTGGCGCAGCTTCCTGCTCGGGCGGTTTGAAGCCATCGAACATGCTGCGGAAATCGGCGGGAGCGGCGGCCGTCTGCGCAGCCGGCTGCACCGGCGGCGGGGTGACCGCGGCAGCGGGTTGCGGCGCCGGTGCCAGTGTCTGTGCCAGAGTCTGTGCCGGTGCCGGTGCCGGTGCCGGGACGGACTGGGCCGAGGGCGTCGGTGTTGCCGACTGCGCATAGGCCGCACCCGAAACCGCAACTCCAGGTGTAGCAGCAGTCGCTCCAGAGGGCGCCGGGGGTGTCGCCGGAGGCGTTGAGGCCTGCGCGAGAATGGGCGCGGGCTTTGGCGTTGCGGGCACAGGGGAAGACGAAGACGCGGAACCCGGCGCTGACGTGGACTGAACGACCGGGATCGACACTTGCGCCTGGCTCGCCGCGACAGTGGCTGCCGGGGCCGGGCCGGGCTTCGCCGTCGGCAGCGGTGCGGGCGCGATCGGTGTGCCGGGGGGGACATCGAGCCTGGAGAGCACGACCGGCGCAGATACGGGCCGCGAAGCGGGCTGCATGGCTGCAGTCCGCGTCGGCGGCAGTGTTGGCGACTGGGTCGGCGGAATGGTCTGCGCAGGCGCCGTCGCGATCTGCTGCTGGGGCTTGGCTTGCGTCTGCGGCCCCGGCTGAAGCCCCCAAGGTGCGCTGACGGCCGGCGGGGTCTGGGCCGGCTGAGCACTCGCCACCTGCGTCTCCTTGCCGGGTCGGCGACGCTTGGCGCGGCTGTCACGATCATCGCGCCCTTTGCCGCCGAGCGCTGCACCGGCGGGCACGAGCCCTGCATCGACACGCGGCGCGCGCGGATGCAGCGCGGCGTACTGCATGATCTGCGGATCATCGCGGCCGATATCCGCCGCGCGCGGGAAACGCCCGAGATTGGCGGCGTTGGCCTGCTGCGCCGCTGTCAACCGCGGCATGTAGCGCAGATAGGGTGCGATGGCGGTCGCCATATCCGCAGGCATCGTTGCATTGGCGATACCCACGGCCTCATCGCTCTGCCCCGCGATCGCCATGATGAACGTACGCACGCGCCATGCACCGCGGTCTCGCCGTTCGAGCAGCGGCTGGATGACAGCCTCGGCCCCGCGCCGGTCTCCGGCGATGACAAGGCTCAGCGCATACCGTCGGCTCGCCTCTTCGTTCTGACCAGCAGCGAGCGCGAGTTGATACTGGCGCTGCGCGGCAGCATTGTCGCCGATCAGATCGTAGGCGAGACCACGATCGGTCGCCATCTCGGCCCGACTTGCGCCGGCCTGGTCGGCCAAATCGAACCAGCGGATCGCTTCGAACGGCTGGTTGGAGCGCAGCATCGCCGTGCCGATCCGCGCGCGGACCTGGGCGCTACCCGGTGACACCTGCTCCGCGCGGGTAAAAAAGCCGATCGCTGCATCGGTATCGCCAAGATCAAGCGCGGCGCTGCCGGCATCGACGAGTGCGGCCATATTGCGCGGATCGCGCGCAAGGCGCGAGAGCGCATCATTGAGCGCGCGCGTGGGACTGGGCGCAGTTGACTGCACAACCGGTTGAGAGATCGACCCGGACGGTTCGCCAACGTCATCATCGGGCGCAGCCTGTTGTGCATGGGCCAACGGTGCCGCCGCCAGCAGAACGGAGGCGCAGGCAAGCACAGAGGCCATAAGCCCGCTTCGGGAAACGATCAGGAACATCGGGGCGAAGCGGCGGATCATCGGGCCGACCTCATCGCGGCATTGGATTGGTGGACCGGATCCAGCGTTGGACGCCAGCTCCGGTCCTTCATTACATGCACCTAGCGCCTTTGCGCGCCTATGCCAAAGCCATTGCGCCGGATCGTGCTGCCTTACTGGTTGTTCTGACGGCCGAGGAAGCGCGGAATGTTGAGCGCGCTGCCATCTTCGCCTTCGCCGTCGTCGGATCCGATCCGATCACCGCCGCGCGAGAGATTGGCCATACGTTCGAACAACGTACTGCCCGAGGGACTTTTCGGCGGCTCATTCGCCTCCGGATCGGGCTGGGCCCGGCCGAAACGCGGCGGAACCGGCTCCTGATCACTCTCGCCGAGCGCGAGTTCACTGGCAGCTTCCGGCGGCGGTGCCTCGTGGCCCTCGGAGAGATCGAGCGTAAGATCGAGCGGCTCCTCGGTGGCCGGTTCTGCCTCAGCCACCACAGGTTCGGGTTCCGGCTCGGCCACCGGTTCGAACGCCGGGGTCGCCGCAGGCGGAGCAAATGCAGGCGGCTCGACCGGCGCGGGGCGCACAGCGCCGCCGGGGAACGCCGGGCCGCGCATGCCACCAATCATGGCAGGGCGTGCTGCGGATTCGGCCATTTCGCCAGTCTGTTCGATGCCGGTGGCGACAACCGAAACGCGGATCTTGCCATCGAGGTGCGGGTTGAACGCCGAGCCCCAGATAATGTTCGCGTTGGGATCGACCAGTTCGCGGATATGGTTCGCGGCCTCGTCCACTTCGAGCAGTTTCATGTCGTCGCCGCCGATGATCGAGATGATCACCCCCTTGGCGCCTTGCATCGAAACGCCGTCGAGCAGCGGGTTGGCGATGGCGCGTTCAGCGGCTTCGAGCGCACGGTTCGGGCCTTCGCCTTCGCCTGTACCCATCATCGCCTTGCCCATCTCGCCCATCACCGAACGCACGTCGGCGAAATCGAGGTTGATGAGGCCCGGCATCACCATGAGATCGGTGATCGAACGCACGCCCTGCTGCAGGACTTCGTCGGCCAGCTGGAACGCTTCCTTGAACGTGGTCTCCGCCTTGGCGACGAGGAACAGGTTCTGATTGGGGATCACGATCAGTGTATCGACGTGCTTCTGAAGCTCGGTGATCCCGCTTTCCGCGGCACGCATGCGGCGCGTGCCTTCAAACAGGAACGGCTTTGTCACCACGCCCACCGTGAGCACGCCCTTGCGGCGGGCAGCTTCGGCGATGACAGGTGCAGCGCCCGTGCCGGTGCCGCCACCCATACCGGCCGCGATGAAGCACATGTGCACGCCTTCCAGCGCGCGCTCGATGTCCTCAAGTGTTTCCTCGGCGGCGGCGCGGCCCACTTCGGGGCGGGCGCCCGCGCCGAGGCCTTGCGTCATGTCTGGCCCGAGCTGGATGCGGTTGTCCGCAATCGAATTGTTGAGCGCCTGCGCATCGGTGTTGACCACAACGAAATCGACGCCTTCGATCTTGGCGTTGATCATGTTGGCAATGGCATTGCCGCCCGCCCCGCCCACACCGATAACCGTGATGCGTGGCCGCAGTTCGTCGATGGCTGGCGGTCCGATGTTTATGCTCATAGCGCTCTCCCGTTCGGGTCTGCGGGGGCCGAAAATTGCGGCCCAAGGACTGGTTGTGCCAGCATTGGCACGGATCGTTTCACCAAATCAGAGTGCAACATGGGTTTTCCACAGGTAGAAACACTTACCCGAAACAATTGCCGCCCTGGGGATACCGTCTATGGCGAAAGAAGCCCCCATCAGAAATACTCCCGCAAGGCGCGGTAGACCCGGCCGATAAGTCCCAGCCCGTGGTACGACTGCGCCGGGCCCCACGAAGGGCCTACGCTGCGGATGTCGACCGGGTCTGCAGCGGCATAAAGCATGAGGCCGACGAGCGTCGAGGAACTGGGGGTTGCGTGGCCCGGCGGCAGGCCCAACATCGTCGGCGGCGCGCCAATGCGCACCGGGCGGCCGAGCGCGGCCTGCGCATAGTCGGCCAGTCCTGGCAGCTGTGCGCCGCCGCCCG
>CANFIV010000211.1 GCA_947446935.1 Sphingomonadaceae bacterium
ATGCCTACGAGGACCTTGGCCTCGGCTTCTTCTGGTCGACCGATGCTGAAGGCCGCATCACCTATCTTTCCCCCGGCGGCCATGCTCTGCTCGCTGTCGAGGACGGTGCCAATGGCCGCAATTTCCTCGAGCTCTTTCTGACGCCGGGTGGCGAAGGCGAGCGGACTCTGCCATTTGCCTTCGCCCGCAAGGGACGCTTCGAGAAACTGACCGTGCGGAGCGAACGCGGCGGAAGCGCCACGGGCAGCGACGATCAGGACGGCGAGGAGAAGAACGAGCGTGAGACATTGTGGTGGTCGGTCTCGGGTGAGCCGGTCATGGTGCGCGGTGTATTCGCGGGCTTCCGCGGACACTGCGAGGATATAACCGGCGAACGGCGCTCGGCCGAGGAAAGTTCGCATCTAGCCATGCACGACCCGCTAACGGGCCTACTCAATCGGCGCCGCATGTCCCACTTGCTCGAGCGGACGCTGGCATGCAGTGTCTCGCAGCGCTCGCCTTGCGCGATCATGTTGATTGATCTCGACCGATTCAAACAGGTCAACGATACCCTTGGCCATGCGGCCGGCGATGCGCTGCTCAAGCAGGTCGCGGCGCGACTGGTTCGCGTGATCGGTGACAAGGAAAAGGTCAGCCGGCTCGGCGGCGACGAGTTTCAGGTCATCATGCCCGGGATCGAGGACCGCGGCGCGCTCGGTGATATTGCCACCAGCATCATTACCAGCATCTCGCAGCCCTATACTATTGATGGCAGTCGCTGCCTGATTGGCGCTTCAGTCGGTGTGGCGGTCTCGCCATTTGATGGCGACGACAGCGATACCCTCGTCCGCAACGCCGACCTTGCGCTCTATGCCGCAAAGGGTGGCGGGCGCGGGCGTTTCCGTTTCTTCAGCGGCGATCTGCTCAAGTCTGCGGCAGATCGCCGGCTGCTCGAGGAAGACCTGCACGACGCGCTGCAGCGCGACGAATTGGATCTGCACTACCAGCCGGTGGTGCGAGCGGCTGACAACCATGTTGTCGGGGTCGAGGCTCTGGTCCGCTGGAACCATCCGGAGCATGGCGCAATTTCGCCTGCGCGGTTCATCCCGATTGCCGAAGAATCGAACCTGATCAAGGGGATCGGTGAATGGGTCTTGCGCCGCGCCTGTGAAGAGGCTGTCGCCTGGCCCGGTGGGCTCAGGGTCGCGGTAAATGTCTCACCGGTGCAGTTTGCCGACGAGGGTTTTCCAGCGCTCGTCGCCAATGCGCTGTTCAATTCAGGGCTTGAGCCGGAACGGCTTGAGCTGGAGATCACCGAAAGCGTGTTTCTGCAGGAGGGCGGCGCCACGACCGACCGCTTCAAGGCGCTCAAAGCGCTCGGTGTGCGGCTGGCGCTCGACGATTTCGGCACGGGGTATTCCTCGCTCGGCTACCTCAAGACCGCACCGTTCGACAAAATCAAAATCGACCAGTCGTTCGTGCGCGGCGCGACTGAAACGGGCTCCCGCAACCGCGCAATCATCGCCGCGATCGTGGCGCTGGCCGAAGCGCTGGAGATGGAGACGACTGCAGAGGGGGTGGAAAGTTTCGATCAGTTCGATCTGATGAAGAGCCTCAATGTCACGCTGGTGCAGGGCTATATCTACAGCAAGCCGATCCCCAACGATCAGTTCGTGAACCGGCTGAACGAAGGCGACTGGATCATCGAACCTTCGGGCCCTGCATTCCAGCGGCATGATCGCCAGGCAATGTTCCGCCGGATCGGCGCGATCCACGACAACCACTATTATCCCGTCGTGCTGCGCAATCTCTCGGTTTCGGGTGCGCTGATAGAGGGATTGGTCGATGTGCCGGTCGGCACCGAGTTCGTGATTGACCTTGGCGAGGGCCAATTGGCCGTGGCGCGCGTGCGCCGCTCGCGCAAGCGTCAACAGGGACTGGAGTTTGAACAGGCGCTGGTGCCGGATGGCAATGGCGGTCTGTGCACGCGCCACCGGGCCTCGCCCTATCAGCTCGCTGCTGCCGGCGTGCCTCAGAGCCCCAAGGGCGACGGCGTGCAACCGATCGGTCCGCATCTGATTGGTGGGGGAGAGGACGGCAAGGCCTCGATGCCTGCGTTCGCTATGGCGAGCGACTGGAAGGGCGCGGTGATGCGCGCAGACGCCGCTTGAGGTACGCCTGACCTAGCGAGACGGTTCCCTTGGCGTGGCAAGCCCGCTAAGGCGCGCGGGTCATGGCCGATCCCGAATTCCAGCCCGCCGCCGAGTCCTCTATCGGATCACGGCTCCGCCCCGTCGCCAAAGACTGGATCGCGGCGATCCATCCCTACGTCCCGGGCAAATCGACCGGCGTCGACGGGCAGAAGCTGATCAAGCTTTCGGCCAATGAGAACCCGCTGGGCACCAGTGCCTTGGCGCTTGCCGCGCGGATCGGCACGGGGGGAGGGGCTGGCGATCCTGCGCGCTATCCCGATCCTGAAAGTCACGCGCTGCGGGCGGGCCTTGGCGCGCTACACGGAATCGATCCCGCGCGAATCGTGATGGGAACCGGCTCGGACGAACTGCTCAATCTCGCCGCGCAAGCCTTCGCCGGCCCGGGCGATGATGTACTGTTCGTGCGCTATGGCTTCTCGGTCTACGAGATAGCCGCCCGCCGCTGCGGGGCCACCCCTGTCATCGCGCCGGACATCGACTATGCTGCGGATGTCGATGTGCTGCTGGGCTGCGTCACAGCACGCACCTGCGTGGTGTTCATTGCCAATCCCAACAACCCCACGGGCAGCTACCTGCCTCGCGCCGATTTGGCGCGGCTCCATTCGGCGCTGCCTGGCAACGTGTTGCTGGTTGTCGATCAGGCTTATGCAGAATATCTTGATGCCGATGCAGATGATGGCGCGTTGGCGTTGGCGCTGAACACGGACAACGTGCTTGTCACCCGCACGTTTTCGAAGATCTACGGCCTGGCTGGTGAGCGGGTCGGCTGGGCGACCGGCGCGCCCGAGCTGATCGACATGCTGAACCGCATCCGGGGCCCGTTCAATCTCACGCTCACCGGGCAGGCTGCTGCGCTTGCAGCGCTGCAGGATCAGGCCTTTGTCGAGTCTTCGCGGGTCCACAACCATGCCGAGCGAACCCGCTTTGCCGCGGCGGTCGCAGCTCTTGGCAACCACGGCCTGCGTCCGTTGCCGAGCGAAGCGAACTTCGTGCTTATCGAGTTTTCTGGCGCCCTGACCGCCGAGGCAGCTTACAAAGGCCTGATGGACGATGGTTTCATCACCCGCTGGCTGCCCGGGCAAGGCCTGCCGCAATGCCTGCGCATCACCATCGGAACGGCCAGCGAGATGGACCGTGTCGCGGCCGTCCTGCGCAACCTCGCTGAAGCTGCCCGATGAAGCCGGCTCGGTTCACCCGCATTGCCGTGATCGGTCTCGGCCTGCTCGGCGGTTCGGTCGCCCGGGCGGTCCGTGCGCATCTGCCCGGTGCGGTGACCTGCGGGTTCGATGCCGATCCGGCAGTGCGGACCCGCGCGCGGGAGATCGATCTGGCGGACGAAGTGCCCGAGACCGCCGCAGAGGCCGTCGCTGCTGCGGACCTCGTAGTGCTCTGTGTGCCAGTGGGGGCCATGGAGGCTGCCGGGCGGGACATCGCGCCGCATCTCGCACCCGGTGTGATCATCACCGATGTCGGCTCGAGCAAGGCGAGCGTCGCGCGCGCGCTGGCTGAAGCTTTGCCGGGCGTTTGCGTCATTCCCTCGCACCCCGTCGCCGGTACCGAGCAGAGCGGGCCCGATGCGGGTTTCGCTGCGCTGTTCCACAATCGCTGGTGCATTGTAACTCCGCCGGCGCAGGCCGAAGATGCCCAAGTGGCGCGGGTCATGGCCTTCTGGGAAGCGCTCGGCGCGCGGGTCGAGGTCATGGATGCGGAGCATCATGACCGCGTGCTTGCGGTCACCAGCCACCTGCCGCATCTTATCGCCTATACCATCGTTGGCACCGCCTCCGACCTTGAGGAAGTGACGCAGAGCGAAGTCATCAAATACTCCGCCGGCGGCTTTCGCGATTTCACTCGAATTGCCGCCTCGGACCCGACAATGTGGCGCGACGTCTTCCTCAGCAACCGCGACGCCGTGCTCGAAATGCTCCAGCGCTTCAGTGAGGACCTCACCGAGCTGCAGAAGGCGATCCGCAAAGGTGACGGGGACACGCTGTTCGACACTTTCACCCGCACCAGGGCGATCCGCCGTTCGATCATCGAAATGGGTCAAGA
>CANFIV010000212.1 GCA_947446935.1 Sphingomonadaceae bacterium
CGATGGCACCATCATCACCGAGTTTGAACAGCAGGCAGATGGCTCGTTTGCGCCGGAAGACCTGAAGCTGAACCAGGCGTTGACATTCGACGCGGCGACCGGTGACGTCACCCTCACTTCCACCTTCGACCAGTATATCAGGACCCAGGTCTTCCACCAGACCGCCGATGCCACTGACGACCCCTCGCTTTACACCAAGCCGGTGACCAGCTTCACCGCGCTTGACGGCACGCCGATCGTTCCGACCTCGGGCGGCGGTCACCATGGCGGCATCGACGATCTCATCCCCGAAATGCATCAGCACGGCGGCAAGAGCGATCTGGATGGCGACAAGAGCGATGATGACAACGTCGTGCTTGCCGGCGGCGACGACAACACCCACGGCGGCTTCGGCGATGACCATATCCATGGCGGCTCGGGCAATGACACGCTTTCGGGCGATGCCGGCGATGACAGCCTCTCCGGCGATATCGGCGACGATCACCTCTCGGGAGGCGCTGGCTTCGACGTGCTCCACGGCGGCAGCGGCAACGATCATGCCAATGGCGGCGAAGGTGCCGACGTCGTGACCGGCGATGACGGAAACGACGTGCTCGCAGGCGGCAACGGTAATGACGATGTTTCCGGCGACAACGGCAACGACAGCGTTTCCGGCGGCGCGGGCGACGATCACGCCACGGGCGGGGCCGGAGACGACACGGTCAAGGGCAACGCCGGCAACGACACGCTCAATGGTGACGACGGCACCGATAAGGTGTTCGGCGGTGACGGAAATGACGATGCGTCGGGCGGCGCGGGCAACGACATGGTCAACGGCGACCTCGGTGACGATACGCTCAACGGTGATGCCGGCGATGACCGGCTGAACGGCGGTGCGGGCGACGACCATCTAACGGGTGGATCGGGGAAGGACACGCTGACCGGCGGCCTCGGCGCGGATCACTTCGTCTTCGCCGATGGCGATCTTGCTGGCCTTGGTAGCAAGACCGCCGATCGCATTGTCGATTTCCACCATGCGCAGGGCGATGTGATCGATCTGTCGGGCATCGATGCCGATACCGGCACGGCGGGCGATCAGGGCTTCAGCTTCATCGGCACCAATGCGTTCAGCCACACGGCCGGCGAACTGCGCCTCACGGTGGGCCATTCGGCCATGCTGCTGACCGGCGACACCAATGGCGACGGCAGTGCCGATTTCGCTATCCGCATCGACGGAACCACCCCCCTGGTTCTGGCCGACCTCGTGCTCTGACCACCCAGAGCACACGAGGGACGGCGGCCCCGATGCCTTATGGCATCGGGGCCGTTATTCGTTTCAGGGCATGGCTACTGCGAACCTTTGAAGCTGCGGACGATATCGATGAAGGAGCGGATGGCTATGGCCTCGACCGCAGTCAGACGCTCGCCATATGGCCTCTGGTAACCGGCGAAGACCGTCAGCCCTTCCATCGAGGCTGAAATGAACAGCGACAGATCGAAGCGATCCGCTTCGGAAAGGTCCGGGCGCATTTCGGCAACGATTTCGACTATTGGCGCCCGCGCGCGATCATAGAGTTCGTGGACGCGTTCGTAGACAAAGGCATCGTGGTTCGCGAGCGCCCAGAGTTCGGGAAACAGACGCGTGGACTTCTTGCTGCCGATATCATCGATGATCAGGCCGCAAACCCGCGCCAGCCGCTCTTCCGGCGGAACACCTGGCGCATGGACAATCGCTGCGAACTCCACTTCATAGCTGCTGATCACGGCATTGAGCAGTTCGCGCACGAGATCCTCGCGCGTGGGATAATGGTAGGTCAGATTGCCGAGCTTCATTCCGCACGCAGTCGCAACTCGGCGCATCGACATCGCGCGGTAGCCCTCCTCGATCAGGAGATGCAGCGCGGTCCGCAAGATAAGCTCACGCGTTTCGTGGCCTTTGGCATAGCCGCCCCCGCGCTCTGGCAGGAGCAGATCGGTTACCAGCTTCGGCGCCTGATCCATTGGTTTCGCTACCCCATTTCCCGTACCGGAGACGATTGCTACAGTTTTCCCAAAATATGTCCAACGTCCTATTTAGGACAGTTGACAATTTTGCTTCAAATGCGCCAATGATAGCAACGAAAGCGGGGTCGTTTCCCGCAGCCACAGGGGAATACCATGCGATTGATCGCGCCCGCATTTGCTTCGGCCCTGACGTCGGCAATGACTTTGGCCATGGTTTTTGCCGCTCCGGCGTGGGCGGCAGATAGCGCGTTTCCGAAGCCGCTGGCCGAGGAAAGCTTGCCCAGCGTTGCCAAGTTGCCGGCCGAATGGCCATCAAGCTGGGTCACGATCCACGATTTCCATTTCAATGCCATCATCGATGGCCGCGTCGCGGTGGTGGATACCGCCGATCCGGTGCAGCCGCTCAAGGGTCTTGTCCGCGCCGCGCAGTTCGCCAACCTGCTCATCTCGAAAGAGCACGGTGAACTTTACACCGCCGAAACGTTCTACACCCGCCTGACCCGGGGCGAGCGGACTGATGCCATCACCATTTGGGACACGGCGACGCTGCAGCCCAAGGGAGAGATCGTGCTGCCGGGCGGTAAGCGCCAGCAGTCGGTAACGTATCCGCACCTGTTCCAGTTTACCAACGGCGGCAAGTGGGCGCTGGTGGCCAACTTCACCCCGGCGCAGTCTGTTACGGTAGTCGATCTTGGAGCCCGCAAGGTTCTGGGCGAGATCGACTTGCCCGGCTGTTCGCAGATCTATCCCACGGGCGAACGCGGGTTCACCAGCCTGTGTGCCGATGGCTCGCTGTTCAGCGTGGCGCTAGATGCGAACGGCGCGGCGGCATCGTCGAAATCGGTGCCCAAAGTTCAAGACATCGACAACCAACCCTTGTTCAGCACGCCTGCGATGGTGGGCAAGACTGCATGGTTCGTCAGCTTCCACGGCATGATCCAGGGATTCGATCTATCGGGCGAAGTGGCAAAACCCCTGCCCGGCGCGTTCAACGTCGGCACGGCTGAGGGCGGCAAGCCCGAATGGCGTCCGGGCGGCTGGCAGGTCATCAACGCCGATACCGCTGGCAAGCTCTATGTGTTGATGAGCCCTTACGGCAAGGAAGGCAGCCACAAGGACGGCGGCAGCGAAGTCTGGGTCGTCGATCCGGCGAAGAAGGCGCGGACCATGCGCATTGCGCTCAAGGGCCAAACCCTCGCGATTGCCATCACGCATGAAACCACGCCCCACCTCGTGGCCGCGCAGGCGAGCGGGGAGATCGATATTTATGACGCTGCAACCGGTGCCTTCTTGCGCACTTTGGGCGCAACCGTCGCAGCCAATCCGATCCTGATCCAGGTGCCCTGATGGCCGCGCTGGTTCTCTTCTGCGCGCTGCTGCTTGCCGCTTCGGCACTGCATAAAGCCACGGCGCGCGAGCGGCTGGCGGGTGCGACGGCCAAGCTGGCCGGAACCGGCGCGCTTGGCGGGCAATTGCTGCTGATCGTGGCTGGTACGGTCGAGATTGTCGCGGCCGTCTGCCTCTTGATCCCGCCACTGCGGGTCGCTGGTGCCTTGATTGCCGCTGCGCTTTGGGCAGGCTACGCCTTAGCCCTTGCTCGCCATCGCGGCGAAACGCTCGATTGCGGGTGTGATTTGGCGGCCCGCGCCAAGCCCGTGACATGGGCGCTCGTATTGCGCTCGGCCGCCCTCGCGCTGTTGGCGGCAGGGATCGGTCTGCTGCCAGACGCGCCGCTCACGCTCGATGCGCCGTTCGCCGCGGCGGGCCTGCTTGCGCTGTACATCGGCGCAAGCGAAATTCTCGCCATTCCTGCACCCCAATGGAAGGCAGCATGATGCTGACAAGCCAGATCCTGCTCTGGGCGGCGGTCATCGCCCAGGCCCTGCTGATCGCCGCGCTCGCGCGCCAGGTCGGCATCTTGCACGAGCGCATTGCCCCCGCCGGCGCCCTCACGCTGCACCAGAAAGTGACGCTGGGCGAAAAGGCCACGCCAATGACCTTGGCTGACATGAACGGTCTGCCCATCGCCATCGGCGGCACACGGGCCGCGCGCAGCCAGCTCCTCTTCTTCGCCTCGCCCGATTGCCCCATGTGCAAATCGCTGCTGCCAATCGTGCGCAGCGCCGCGCGCGCCGAGGCGAGTTGGCTCGATATCGTGGTGGCGGGTGATGGCGGCAAGCCGGGTTATGTCGCCATGGTCAAGGAACACGGGCTCGACGCACTGCCGGTCGTGTTATCCGAAGCGCTCGGACGGGC
>CANFIV010000213.1 GCA_947446935.1 Sphingomonadaceae bacterium
CGGCGCCCGGCCGCGCGGTGGCGCGGGCTAGCGGGCCGATCGCTGTCACCAGCGCGTTGCCCGCGGCGATGTCGACGCCGGCTTTGGCGTAGGAATAGGGCTGCGAAGTTTCGTCGTTTGAGGCCATGGGGCGAGCGCCTAGCGCTTTCCAGCTTGGATTTCCACTTGGCTTTGGGCAAAAGCGCGCGCAACCCACGAAAAGGGCGAAAGCCCTGCGCAACACCCGCGTCCAACAATCGGAGTTCCTTTGGCCGCCTTGCGCCCAACATTGCCGCACTTGCCAAGATGGCCAGCCTCGACCCGGCGGACACGGATCGCGGCGCTTGGCGCGTTTGGCCTTGTGCTCGCGGCAGGCGGGGCGGCGATCTATGCGCAGATCGAAGGCGATCGCGGCATTGCGCCGGTTGCCAGCAATGGCGATTTCGAAGTGACCGGGATCGAGGTCAACACCACGGGCAAGACCGCCGAAGAGGCGCGTGCCAACGGGTGGCGGCAGGCGCAGCGCCTGGCATGGGAAAAGCTCTGGAAATCGAATGGTCTGGGCGGCGGCGGTGCTGCGCCTGCGCTTGATGACGGCACCATCGACGGCATGGTTTCGGCCGTCGTGGTCGGGCAGGAACAGATCGGCCCGCGCCGCTATATCGCTACCCTCGGCGTGATTTTCGACCGGGCGCGTACCAGCGGCTATCTCGGCATGCAGGGCCAGGTCGCGCATTCCGCGCCGCTGCTGGTGATCCCGGTGCTCACGCAAGGCGGGGTTACCTCGGTCTACGAGACGCGCACGCCCTGGCAGAAGGCCTGGGCCGAGTTCCGCACCGGCACGAGCGTGATCGATTATGTGCGCCCGAGCGGAGCGGGTGCGGATTCGCTGCTGCTCACCGCCGGGCAGATTTCGCGCCGCAGTCGCAACTGGTGGAGGCTGGTGCTCGATTCGTTCGGTGCATCGGATGTCATCATGCCGATGGCGCGGCTGGAGCGGTTGTGGCCGGGCGGCCCGGTGCGCGGAACCTTCACAGCGCGGCGCGGGCCGGACAACCGCTTCCTCGGCAGCTTCGAACTGACGGCGCCAAGCGAAGACAAGCTGCCCGCGATGCTTGCAGAGGCAATTGTCAAGCTCGACGGCATTTATGCCAGTGCGCTTGCCGCAGGCCAACTCGCGCCCGATTCCTCGCTCAACATGCAGCCGCAGATCGATCAGGCGCTGATCGACAGCATTGTTGCCAAGGTTGGGCCCGCGCCGTCCGCCGCCACAAACACCGCGAATGCGCCTGATGCCGCGGCCGCGGCCGGCGCGACCGCTGTTCCCAATACCGTCATCACTGTTCAGATCGCCACGCCGGACAGTGCTGCCTTCGATGCCGGGATGGGTGCCGTGCGCCGCATCGCCGGGGTGAAGGAAGCGGCCAGCACAAGTCTGGCCATCGGCGGCACGTCGGTGCTGCGCGTGACCTTTGCAGGCGATATCGACACGCTGGCCGCGGCCCTGCGTGCACAGGGCTGGAAGGTCACCCAAGGGGCCGCCGCGCTCAGCATCCGCAAGTAGGTTGCGGGCGACATGACCCAGATTGCCCTGCCCCTCACAACGGCGGCCAGCGCCGAGACGATCCTGACGGGGTCGTCGCTGGAACCTGTGTTCGCTGCACTGAACGGCGTGGCCAACTGGCCCTTTCGCGCTGCCGTGCTTGCGGGTCCGTCGCGCTCGGGCAAGAGCCTCATTGCACGCTGGTTTGCGCAGAGCGGAGTGGGCGACGCTCTCGACGATGCGGATAGCCTGCCTGAGGACGCGCTGTTTCACCGCTGGAACCGCGCGCAGGCCGAAGGGCGGCCGCTGCTCATCGTCAGCAGTCGTGCTCCGGGTACATGGCAGGTGGCGCTGCCCGATCTCGCCTCGCGGCTCGGCGCGGCGCTGATGATCGAGATTGGCGCGCCGGATGATGATTTGCTTCGCGCGCTGGTGGAAAGCCATGCGGCGCGGCGCGGGTTGGCGCTGGGCGAGGGGGTGCTGGCCTATGTCATGCCTCGGCTGGAACGAAGCCATGCCGCCGCCGAAGCGCTCGTGGAAACTATTGACAGGCTGTCCCTTGAGCGCAAGGCCGCCGTCACCATATCGCTGGCACGCGATGCTCTTGCAGAACGGGTTCATGGGGTCTCTGATGCCGAGCGCCAACCCCGCCTGCTTTAGCCGCGCTTGCTTTGATGCCCTAAAAGAGAGAAAAGCGCGGTCATGATCGGAAGCTTCATCGCCTATCTGGACTCGATCCGCGCGCGAGACCCCGCGCCGCGTTCGCGCTGGGAAATCCTGCTCTATCCGGGGCTTCATGCGGTCGGCCTGCACCGGGTGGCGCATGCGCTGTTCGGCCTGCGGCTGTTCTTCCTAGCGCGGCTGGTCAACCATATCTCGCGCTTCTTCACCGGGATCGACATCCATCCGGGCGCGAAGATTGGGCGGCACTTGTTCATCGACCATGGCTATACCGTCATCGGCGAGACAGCCGAGATCGGCAACAACGTCACGATCTACCAGTGCGTGACCTTGGGCGGCACCAACCCGGCCAACGGCGTGCCGGGCAAGCGCCACCCCACCTTGTGCGACAACGTTATTCTGGGCTCGGGCGCGCAGGTGCTTGGCCCCATCACAGTGGGTCCGCGCGCGCGCGTCGGCGCCAATGCCGTGGTGACCGAGGATGTGCCCGAAGGCGCGACGATGGTCGGGCTCAAGGCCCGCTCAACGCTGGTGCCGGTCGAGACCTGGCTAAAGGACTTCATCCCTTATGGCACGCCTTGCAAGGAGCCTTGTGCGCCGGTGGGTGAGCCGCTTGGCGACACCCGGGTCGATGAGCTTGAGGCCGAAGTGGCGCTGCTGAAGTCGCAAGTCGCGGCGCTGCTCGCGGTCCAGTCGCGACCTGCCGAGGTTCAAACCGGGGCCGACGCACCAACGCCGATCGGTGGCGGCTCGCGGCGCAGGAGCCGCAACTGAGCGTGCTCGGCGGGGCCGATGCGGGTGGGGCGAGCGGTCCTACGGTGCTGGTGTTCCCACAGGTCCGCAAAGAGCCGCAAGTGGCGTTTGATCGGCTGGAGCTGGCTAAGATCCTCGATATCTATGGCCGCATGGTCGCCGCCGGGCAATGGCGCGATTATGCGATGACGTTCGAGAAAGATGCGGCCCATTTTGCCGCCTTCCGCCGCACCGCTGAACGCCCCACCGCGCGCATCGAGAAGCGGCCTGCATTGCGCGGCAAGCAAGGCATGTGGGCGCTTTATGGCGAGGCAGGGCAAGTGCTGAAGCGCGGGCATGAGCTTGCCGGGGTGCTGTTTCCGCTGGAACGCAGGCTGCTCAAATTGGTCGAGGATTGAGGCGCGCCGCACTCTGCGCGGTGCTGCTGGTTCTCGCTGCCTGCCATTCCCAGCCCAACGCGAACCGGACCAGGGCCGAGGAGCCGCTATTGCTCCGAGCTGTCTACCGCGATGCGAGCAGCACAATGGTGCTGGTGCTTCCGGAGGCCGACCAGCCCAATACTCCGCGCGGCGATTGCACGGCGCCGCTGCTGATCGATAGCCTGAGCGGAAAGGTGCGCGTGCTTGGCGCTGCCGAAGTGCAAGCCCGACTGCGCACGATGCAACTGGCGGGAGCGACGCGCAGCGCCTGCCCCCGACGTTGATTCTTACCCCTTCATCGCTGCCTGAAGCTGGGCGATAATCACCCCGCTCTGCTCCGCGCCCGATTGCGGCACAAAGTCGTCCGTACGGTCCGAAATCTGCGCCCAGTGCGCGGCAACGCCTTCGACCGTGCGTTCGGCGGGAGCCAGCAGCGCGCCCTTGTTCATCGTGACCCACGCCGAATGATAGGCACCCGCGCCCGCGCCGACGATGGCATTGCTGGGCGCGTCATCTGAAACGAGGAACAATGCCGCCGGGGCGACGTTTTCCGGTCCGAAGAGCTTGAAGGCTTCCTCGGGGAAGATGTCTTCGGTCATGCGCGTGGCCGCCACGGGCACCAGCGTGTTGACCTTGATGTTGTTCTTCGCGCCTTCAAGATAAAGCGTCTTGGTCAGCCCTGCGAGGCCCAGCTTCGCCGCGCCGTAGTTGGCCTGGCCGAAGTTGCCGAACAGGCCAGTGGACGAGGCTGTCATCAGGATGCGGCCATAGTTCTGCTCGCGCATCAGATCCCAGCAAGCCTTGGTGGCGAAGGCCGAACCGATGAGGTGGACTTTCACGACCATCTC
>CANFIV010000214.1 GCA_947446935.1 Sphingomonadaceae bacterium
CCTCGCGCCGCCCCGCCACGCGCACCCAGCCCGCCTCCATCAGCACATCCAGCGTGCCCTTGGCGGTTTGCACGCCGCGGATTGCCTCGATTTCCGCGCGGCTCACCGGCTCATGATAGGCAATGATCGCCAAGGCCTCGGTCGCCGCGCGCGAAAGGCGGCGCACATCCTCGCGCTCGCGCCGCAGCAGGTGCGCCAGATCGGGCGCGGTCTGGAAATGCCAGCGCCCGCCGCGCTCGACGAGTTCAATCCCGCGGCCCGCGTAATGCGCCTCCAGTGCTTCGATCGCCGACTCGACGGTCGCGCCGCCCAGATGCCGCGAGATCTCCTCCACCGTCATCGGCGCGTCGGCGGCAAACAGTGTAGCCTCGACCGCGCGCAAGAGATCATCAGGCGCGTTCATCCGCGTCCCTTGCGCAGCATCAGCGGGGCAAAAGTGCCCGCCTGTGAAAGTTCCAATTTGCCCTGCTTCGCCAGCTCAAGCGCGGCAACAAAGCTGGATGCCAGCGCGGAGCGCACCAGCCGCGGATCGCCGCCGGCCTCGTGCGCAGGCAGAAAGCGGGCGAGGTCGGTCCACTCGATCGCCGCACCGATCATTGCCTCGACCCGCGCGATCGCGGATTCCAGCGTCATTACAGGCCGCGAGCGGACCATGTGGACCACCGGCGCAGTGCGCTGCTTGATCACGCCGTACGCTTGGATCAGCGCAAACAGATCGCAGTCCCACAGCGTCCGGCGGTCGTTGCGCAGTCCCTCGGGCGCGCCGCGCGCGAACACATCGCGCCCCAGCCGGTCCCGCGCCATAAGTCGCGCCCCAGCCTCACGCATCGCACTCAGCCGCTGCAGCCTGAGTTGCAAGCGCAGCGCCAGTTCCTCGGGGCTCGGCTGCACTTCAGGATCGCGTGGCAGCAACAGCAGGGATTTGAGCCACGCCAGCCACGCCGCCATCACGAGATAGTCCGCCGCCAGCTCCAGCCGCAGCACCCCGGCACGCGCGACGAATTCCAGATATTGATCGACCAGCGCCAGGATCGAAATACGCCGGAGATCGACCTTTTGCCGCCGCGCCAGATCGAGCAGCAGGTGGAGCGGCCCTTCCCAGCCATCGATCGTCAAGGTCAGGGTGTCGGTCTCACCCGTATTCAATTCCGGCGGCACGTCGAGCGGAGTGTCGTCCCAGCCAGCATCACCGGTCAGCTGCGAAACGGGCGCGGCAGCCTGTTCCATCAGTCGCTCCCAGAGGCACTTAGAGCCAGCAACCGGTCACGCGTCTCTGTGCGCTCGGCCTGCCGGGCCAGATCGACCGGCTCGGCGAAATCGCTTGTCGGAGCCAGCGCGCGTTCCAGCCGCGTTGCGGTTTCAGCGCTCATGGGGGCGAGCGCTGCCGCAATGCCGATCATGTCGTCCATCTTCGCCCAGCAGTTGAGCGCGATGTCGCAGCCTGCCGCCTGCGCCCGCGCCGCCCGGTCCGGCACCGCGCCGCCCAGCGCCTGCATATCGAGATCATCGGTCAGCAGCAGGCCTTGAAAGCCGATTGCCCCGCGGATGACATCGCGGATCACCGTGGCAGAGAGCGTGGCGGGGTTCTCAGCGTCCCACGCCAGGTAGCGCACGTGCCCGGTCATGCCGATCAGGCTGTCCTTCAGGCTGCGGAACGGCGCGAGGTCCGTTTCCAGTTCCTCCGCGCTGGCGGTTACAGTGGGCAGCTCCTTGTGGCTATCGACCCCGGCGCGCCCATGACCGGGCATATGCTTGATCACGCCGGCCACACCCGCGCGCGCAAGCCCCTCCAGCATCGCGCGGCCGAGCGCCGCAACCCGCAGCGGCTCGTGCCCCAGCGCGCGATCACCGATCACATCGTGCGCGCCTAATTGCCGCACATCGAGCAGCGGCAGGCAATCAACGCTGATCCCGGCCTCCGCCAGATCGAGCCCCAGCGCCTCGGCATGCGCGCGCGCCGCCTCGATCGCGCTGATCGGTGCAATTTCGTACAGCCGGTCGAATGCCGCGCCCGCTGGATAGGCAGCCCAGACCGGCGGCTTCATCCGCGCGACCCGCCCGCCTTCCTGATCGATGCAGATAAACGTGCGCTCCCGCCCATGCAGCGCGCGCAGTTCATCGGTCAGCGCGCGCAGTTGCTCGCGGCTTTCCACATTGCGGCCAAACAGGATGTACCCCGCCGGATCGGCATCGCGGAAGAACGCGCGCTCATCATCGCTGAGGGTCAGGCCGGACAGGCTGAAAATCGCCGGGAGCATCACGCAGGATTCGCGCAAATGCAGTGGGCTGGCAAGGCGGCAGGCCGCGATTGGCGGGGAAAAGGGCTGGGTCCTTGCCTAGCTTCCGACAAAATGCTCATCTTGAGGTGCCCCCGCACAGGAGCCACAGCCCATGTTGCGCAAGCTCTCGATCGCCCTGCTCGCTCTCGTCGCCATCGTGGTCGCCGTGCTCTGGGCTCTCTCGCCGCCCCGCTATACCGACCCCAAGACACTGCATTTCACCGGCCAGACCCCCGGCTCGGTCATCGCGGTCGAGCGACTCACCGGCTACAACCGGCTCACGCTGACCGGCATGCTGATGGTGGCTCTGCCGAAGCAGGCCCCGATTTCCGACGGGGTTGAGCTGTTTCGCCTCCGCTACTGGTCGCACAATGATGGCAAGCCGGTGGAGGCTTCGGGCCTCATGGCGCTGCCCTTTCAGGTGCTTGGCGGACATCCCCCGCGCGGCACCGCAATGTATCTCCATGGCACAAGCCCCGACCGGACCAGTTCGCCCTCCGCCCCCGGCCCTCAAGAGGGTCTGCTCCCCGCCGGGCTTTTCGCCGGGGGAGGCTATATCCTGCTTGCTCCCGATTACTTCGGCCTGGGCCAGTCCCACGCCGCACCCGCCTATATCCACGCGCCCGCCACCGCCGCTGCCGCGCGCGACATGATCATTGCAGCGCGCCGAGCGGTAGAGGCGATGGAGCTGCCATTTTCGCCGGACCTCTATCTCGTGGGTTTTTCGCAAGGCGGCCATGCCACCGCAGTTGTCCAACGCGATCTGGAGGCAGCACCCATTCCCGGTGTCACGGTAAGGGCTGCCGCTGCGATCTCTGGCGCTTTCGATTTGGCAGGGGTGAGCGTGCCCTATGCCTTCCAGCACAATCACTCGCTGTACCTGAGCTACCTCGCCGTGTCCTATGCCGCGCAGTATCACCAGCCGCTCGGCACTCTGCTCAGAGACAAATACGCCAATGCGCTGCCCAGCCTGTTCGATGGCAACCACAGCGTGGACGCGATTGCCGCCGCTCTGCCGCCCGATCCGCGGGACTTGTTCCGGCCCGAAGCGCTGGCCGATATTCAAGTGAACAAGCCCAATTGGTTTACCGCCGGGCTTGAGGCGAACGCGGCCTATCGCTGGGCCCCAAAAGCGCCGCTCAGGCTCTACTATGGTGACAAGGACACCGATGTTTCACCGCGGGATTCGAAAAACTTCCAAGCCTTTTCCGCCAAACTGGGCGGCCACATCCAATTGATGCCGCAGGGGCCTTACGACCACGTCGGCACAGCCTTGCACGCGGTACCGCGCGCAAGGCTGTGGTTTGACGAGATTAGCAAGGCTGCCGGGACTTAGCGCTTCACCTGGCACTTTAGGCCACCGGTCTGAAGTTTGCCGCAAAGGGCATTCGCGGACGCGACGTCACTTTCGACCGCCTGCAGGCGGAACACCGTGGCCATATCGGCCTTGCCCTCAATCACGCGGTGCGGAAGTCCCGAGAGCGGCGCATGTGCGCTGGCGAGCTTGCCCCATGCGGCCTCGGCTCCGGCATTGGTCGAAAACGCGCCGATCTGCACGCCAACGCCCGAAGCGGGCGCGGCGGCTGCCGCTGCCGGCGCGGTGTGCGCGGCCGACGAGGCTGCTGGCCCTGCGGGAGCCGGTGCGGCCGGCGCGGCCGGCTTGGCCACAGGTGCCGCGCTGCCCGCGAGGGTTGCGGCGGGCTTTTCGCCCTCGCTCACCTTGAAGCTGGCGTCGCCCGTGCCTTGGAAAGTCTTGCCGCCCGGATTTTTGGGAGCGACCTCGTAGGGTTCCGTGCTCGCCGCGATCAAGCTGCCATCGGCTTTCGCCGGTCCGGAATTGCGATGCGAAATCACGTAAAGCCCGCCAACCAGCGCTGCCAGCAGCAGGAACGCGAAGATTACAAAGCCGACCAGACGGCCGCTGTCCGCGGACGAATCA
>CANFIV010000215.1 GCA_947446935.1 Sphingomonadaceae bacterium
CAAAATCTGCGCCTGCGCGCCAGCTACGGCGAAGGCTTCAAGGCCCCCACGCTGTTCCAGCTCCTCTCGGACTACGGCAACCAGACACTCCAGCCCGAACGCACCAAAAGCTTCGACGCCGGCCTCGAATACACCACCGGCCCCGTCCGCGCCGCACTCACAGTCTACCGCCGCGACAGCCGCAATCTGATCGCCTACGTCTCATGCTACCTGCAGACCACCGGCATCTGCACCAACCGTCCGTTCGGCACCTACGACAATCTTGGCAAAGCCCGCGCCGAGGGTATCGAGGCCGAACTCACCCTCCACCCTGACAGCAATGTCACCCTGCGCAGCATTTACACGTACACCCGCGCCCGCAATCTCACCCCGGGCAGTGCGCAGTTCGGCAACGACTTGTCCCGCCGCCCGCGCCACGCGCTCACTTTGTCATCAGACTGGGAAACGCCCCTCGCGCACCTCGCCCTCGGCGCAGACTTGCGCCTCACCAGCCGCAGCTTTGATGACGCGGCCAACACCGTGCCGCTCCCCGGCGGCCCCACCGCCACCCTGCGCGCCAGCTTGCCCATCCACGATCGCGTGACCCTATATGGCCGCGTGGAAAATCTGTTCGACACCCACATCCAGACCGCTGCCGGCTATGGCACCACCGGCCGCGCCGCATTCGCCGGGCTCAGGGTCCGCTACTGATGGCCAAGCGCCTCGGTAAGATCCTCCCCATTTTCGCAAAGCGCAAATGGGGAGGGGGAGCGCCCAAAGGGCGGTGGAGGAGTATCGCCCTATCCGCCACCCTCGCCGCCTGCACGCAAACCCCTGTGCAGACGGTCTCCCATCGCACCCCCAAAATCGTCAGCCTCAATCCCTGCAGTGATGCGATCCTCGCCGAAGTCACGCAGCCCGGCCAGCTCCTCGCCATCTCGCACTACAGCACCGATCCGCGCGCCAGCTCGATGGACCCCGCCAAGGCCCGTCAATACCCCGCCACGCGCGGCACGCTCGAGGAGATCATCGCGCTCCGCCCGGACGTTGTGGTCGATGGCACGTTCGTCCCGCCCTCCACCGTCGCCGCCTACAACCGCCTCGGCTTCGCGCTCGAGGCGCTGCCTATCGCCGCGACGGTCGAGGACAGCCACGCCCAGATCCGCCGCCTCGCCGCGCTCGCGGGCCACCCGGAGCGCGGCGAGGCCCTCATCCGGCGCATAGACGCAGCCCTCACAATTGCCGCACCCCCCAAGGGCGCACCAGCAATCCCCGCGCTCGTCTGGGAACCCGGCGGCATCGTCCCCGGAGACAAGACCCTCATCGCGGATCTCCTCCGCCGCACCGGCTTTGCCAATTTCAGCGCCGCGCGCGGGTTCGGCCAGGCCGATCAGCTCCCCCTCGAACATGTCCTCGCCGATCCGCCCCGCGTCATCCTTGCGGCCGGAAGCGACCGTGCGCTTACCCATCCGGCGCTCGCCAACGTGAACACCACACAGCGCGCGCCGCTCGACCCTGCGCTTCTCTATTGCGCCGGCCCCACCATCATCCGCGCCGCCGCCCGGCTCGCCGAAGTGCGCCGCGCGCTGGGGCCCACCCACAAGCAGGAAGGAAGCGCCTTCGCCCTGTCCTCCCCCCTCCCGCTTGCGGGAGCGGTCAGGGGTGGGCAAACGGTCAGGTCCAACCCATGAACCGCACCGCGCTGATCCTCCTCGCCGCGCTGGCCATTGCCATCCCGCTCTCGCTGCTGGCCGGGCAAGTCTGGATCAATCCGCTCGCCCCCCAGAACGCCAACGCGCTGCCCATTCTCCTCGAACTGCGCGCGCCCCGCGCCGCGCTTGCGCTCGTGATCGGAGCAGGTCTGGGGGCAAGCGGTGCTGCCATGCAGGGCTACTTGCGCAATCCGCTCGCCGATCCGGGCCTCTTCGGCATTGCCCCCATGGCCGCGCTCGGCGCGGTCCTCTCCTTCGCCACGGGCCTGACTCTGGCGCTTCCCGTGTTCGCGCTGATCGGCGCGGCCGGAGCGATGGCGGGCCTCGGCCTGATCGCCGCCGGCAACGCGCGCAGCACCGCGCTGTTCACGCTTGCCGGGCTCATGCTCGCCAGCCTTGCCGGCGCGCTCACCAGCCTGATCATCAGCCTCGCGCCCAATCCTTTCGCGATGTCGGAAATCGTCACCTGGCTCATGGGCAGCCTCGCCGATCGCAGCTGGGCCGACGTCGCTATTGCCGCACCCCCCACCGCGCTCGGCCTGATCCTGCTTGCCCGCGCCGGCCCCGCGCTCGATGCGCTGACCTTGGGTGAGGACACCGCCCGCTCGCTCGGCTTCAGCCCAAGCCGTCTGCTCTGGCTCATGGTCCTCGGCGTCGGGCTCGTTGTCGGGGCAGGGGTCGCGGTTACGGGGATTATCGGTTTCGTCGGCCTCATGGTCCCGCATCTCGTGCGCCCCTTCACCGATCAGCGCCCCTCCTCGCTGCTTGGGCCCTCGGCACTCGGCGGTGCGCTGCTTCTGCTCGTGGCGGATTGCCTGTGCCGCGTGCTGCCGCTTTCCGGCGGCGAGCTGCGGCTCGGCATCGCGCTCAGCCTCATCGGCGCGCCGTTCTTCCTGCGCCTGCTGCTGCGCCTCAGGAGCGAGCTCGCATGATCCCCCAGCATCCCGCTCTGGCCGCCGAAAACCTCACCGTCCCCGGCCGCCTGCTCGGCGTCAGCGCAGCGCTCCAGCCCGGCACGCTCACCATGATCTGCGGCCCCAACGGCGCCGGGAAGACGACCCTTCTGCGCGCTCTCGCCGGTCTGCAACCGGGCCCCGTCACGCTCGGCGATACGCCTCTCAGCGCCCTGCCGCCTCGCCGCCGCGCGCAGGCCATCGGCTATCTTCCTCAGCACGGCGAAGCGGCATGGAACCTCACCGCCGAAGCGCTCGTTCGCCTCGGCCGCCTGCCGCACCGCACTTCGCGCGCGGCAGACGATGCCGCCTGCCACGCCGCACTGGCCGCGCTCGATTGCACCCATCTCGCGCTGCGTCCCGTTCACACCCTGTCCGGCGGCGAACGCGCCCGCGTGGCGCTGGCCCGTGTCCTCGCCGGTCAGCCGCACTGGATTCTGGCGGACGAACCTCTCGCCAGTCTCGATCTCGCGCAAGCGCGCGCGCTGCTCCGTCACCTTCGCCAGCTTGCCGATCAGGGCACCGGAGTCGTGCTCGTCGCCCACAGCCTCGCCCACGCGATGAACCACGCCGATCATGTGATTGTGCTGCATCAGGGCCGCGTCGCCGCTTCCGGCCCGCCGCAGCAGGCTCTCGCCGCGCATATCCTTGATGAAGTCTGGGGCGTCACCGGCCAATGGCTCGGCCCGCCGGGCGCCCGCGCCCTCTCGCTCTAAGGTTTGCTCGCCTTGGGGTGGGCAGGCCCGGTGTGCGGGGCAAGCGCCTCATTCAGCGCCACCGCAAAGCTTTCGGCAAAATGTTCGGCAAAATGCGCCTGCTCGTCTGCCGCCATCTCCGGACGAACCGCGCAAACGCCATCCGCACGGCAAAACAGCCGCTCTGCCGGCGGCCTGGCCAAAGTCCTGTGATGATCAACCAGCGCGCTCATGGCGTCACCATACACCCGTCACCGCCACCGCGTCTTGTACGCGCACGACATATCCCACCATATCGGTGGAAAACCGCGCGCACAAATACGCGGCCTGTGGCCCCCCTCTGGGCCCTGACACAACTGCTTCGAAAACGGCGCAATATCCAGAGTTCACTACGGCACCGGCCCGAACCCGCTTAAGCTCGGGCCAGAGAGAGTCGGTGTTTCATATCTCATGAGAGAGGGTGGTGCGTCATGCAGATCAACCGGAAATTCTTCTTCGATCATGTGCGCCAGCAAATGTTCGGCGGTGCGCTCACCGCCCCGCAGGTCGCCGGGCTGACCGCCATTCTCGATATGTGGAAGGCCGCCCACGCCGCGGATGACGAGCGCTGGCTCGCCTACATGTTCGCCACCGCCTTTCATGAGACGGACAAGAAAATGCAGCCGATCAAGGAATACGGCAGCGATGCCTATTTCAACAAGCGCTATGGCCCGCCCCCCGTCGGCCAGAACCCCGGCCTCGCCAAAGCGCTCGGCAACACCCAGCCGGGCGACGGCGCGCGCTTCGCCGGCCGCGGCTTCGTCCAACTCACCGGCCGCACCAACTACACCACCTGGGGCACCCGCCTCGGCCTCGATCTC
>CANFIV010000216.1 GCA_947446935.1 Sphingomonadaceae bacterium
CAGGATTGGCCCAGTTGGCCGCCCAGGTGGTATACATCCACGCCCACCACACCGCGAGGAACAGCACGCCTGCTTCGGCGAGCCCGCGCCAGGTCGGGTTCACCAGCAGCGCATGGGAAATCTGGGTTATGGCAAAGACATAGACGAGATCGAAGAACAGCTCGAGATAGCTGACCGGCGCATGTCCGCCGCCGTGATGGCGCAGCATCGTGCAGAGCGGCGGCGTCTCCTCAGCCACCGGTCCGATCCAGAAACGCCCCCACCGCCGCGTTGACCCGGTCCGGCGCTTCCCACGGTACGAAATGCCCGCAGTCGCTGACTTCCTGTATGGTGAGATCGGGGATCATATCGCTGAGCCCCGCAAGATTCTCGGGGGGCAGCGCCATGTCATCCAGCGCCCAGATCACCAGCGTCGGGATGCCCAGCGGCGGCAATGGCGGGGGGGTGTAGTCTGCGGGGAGTGCGAAGGGCGCGTCCATGTCGGGCACGTCGATGGGGCTCGCGCGATACCAGTTGAGCATAGCAATCGCGCTATCAGGATTCGACCAGTCGGTTAGCAAGGCCGCGCGTTCGGCCTCTTCCATCACCGGGGCGCGGTCGCCCCAATCAAGCGCCTGCATGAGCAGCGCGCCCAGTCCATGCTCGCGCACCAGTGCATCGTTCGCGGTATCGCGGAATGCGCGCATGTATTGGCTGGCGGCGCGCTGCACCGGATCGAGATAGAGCAGCTTCTGGAAGATCCCCGGATGCGGCGCATTGGCGACAACGGCGCGAGTCACCCGCGTGCCTTGACCCATCAAGGCCACGCCCCAGGCAATTGCGCCGCCCCAATCGTGGCCGAGCACGGTGAACTTCCCCACCCCCAACGCATCGGCGAGCAGGAAAATGTCGCCGATCAGCTTGTCCGGCGTATAGCTCGCTGCATCCTGCGGTTTCGAGGAGCCGCGATAGCCGCGCTGGTCAGGCGCGATGCAGCGGTAGCGATCCGAAAAATGCGCAATCTGATGCCGCCATGTGCGGTGCGATTCAGGAAAGCCGTGGAGGAACATCAGTGCGGGCGCATCACGCGGGCCCACATCCATGACATCGAGTTCGATGCCGTTGGCGAGCGTTACGCGGGTGAGTTCGGTGCTCATTCCACCTCCTCCATCTTGGCGGCATATCCCGCCGTGATCAGCGCGGCCATCTTGTCGTGCAGCGCATCGGGGGTGCGGCGTAGTTCGCCGATTTCCAGCTCGAACCCGCGCGCAACGATGATTTCGCGCTCTCCCGCTGCCATCGCTGCGAGCATCGTGGCAACCGCATCGGCGGGATCAAACCCGCGTTCGATTGCCTTGTCGGTCACCCCGCGGCGGCTGCCGTCGGCGGTGAGGGCGTTGCGCGAAACATCGGTGCGGATCGAACCGGGCGCGATCACGTGGACTTGCACGCCCAGATGCGAAACTTCGGTGCGCAGCGAATCCGCATAGCCGATCAGGCCGAACTTCGCCGCGCTGTAGGCTGTGCGCATCGGTGCACCGACTTTGCCGGCAATGCTGGAGATCATGACGATCCGGCCCTTCTGCCGCGCCACCATGCGATCCAGCAGCGCCTGCGTCAGCGAGATGGGCGCGAGCAGGTCAACCGCGATGATCCGCTCATAGACGGTGTAGTCGGTATCGACGGCCAGGCTGCGCTGCGAGATGCCGGCGTTGTTGACGAGGATATCAATCCCGCCACTGCGCGCTGCGGCCCAGTCCCACGCTTTGTCTGCCGCCTCGAGCGCCGCAGCATGGTCGGTCACCTCAAATGGCAGGACCAGCGCGTCGCCGCAGTCCGCTGCCACCGCCGCCAGCGCATCTGCGTTGCGACCTGACAGGATAAGCTTCGCCCCATCCGCCGCCAGCGCCCGCGCCATTGCCGCGCCGATCCCCGATGATGCCCCGGTGATCCACGCCACCTCTCCGGCAAATGCCATGCTGTCTCTCCCTCTCGTGTGTTCTTATAGGTTCGCGATTGTGTTCGGCACTTTGGGCAAGGGGATGAATTCGTCCTCATCCCCCGGCACTTTGGGAAAGCGCCCATGATCCCAGTCATGCTTGGCCTGCGTGATCCGCTCGCGGCTAGAGCTCACGAAATTCCACCAGGCATGGCGCCTGGTGGTAAAAGCCTCGCCGCCTAGCAACATGACCCGCCCGCCGCCCACCGACGTCAGCTTCATGGCAGCGCCCGGTGCCAGCACAGCCAAACTGTAGAGCGACAGCGCCACGCCATCGACGGACGCATCGCCGCCCACCAGCATCACGGCGCGCTCGTCCGCTGAAACATCGACGGGAATCGCGCCATCGGGCGCCAACAGGATTTCGGCGTAGATCGTCTGGCTATGCTGCGTCGTCGGCGCGGTCTCACCCCAGAGCGTGCCCATGATTACCCGCGCCATCGCGCCATTGCTCTCGATCAGCGGAAGGTTCACCTGCTGCTCGAACGCCGGGTCGATCTCTTCGCGCCCGTCAGGCAGCGCGAGCCAAGTTTGCATGCCATAGAGTTTCGGCCCTGCCGCGCGCTCCTCCGCCGGGCCGCGTTCGGAATGGACGATGCCGCGCCCGGCGGTCATCAGGTTGACCTGTCCGGGGCGGATCGTGGCAAAACTGCCGATGCTGTCGCGGTGATCGATCGCACCCGAATATTTGCCGCCAAACAACCACGTGACTGTCGCAAGATTGATATGCGGGTGCGGGCGTACGTCCATCGCCGTGCCGGCCGGCAGCACCGCCGGGCCGAACTGGTCGACGAAGATGAACGGGCCGACCATCGTGCGGGCCGGGGAGGGCAGCACGCGCCGCACCTGAAACCCGCCGAGATCGTGCGTGACGGGCGTCAGCGTCTGGAAGATCGGCTCGCTCACAGGGCCTTACTCCTTGCCTCGGCCCAGCCGCTGGGCCGCCTCGAGCAGTTCGGTCGGGAACATCGCCACGATGGTCGAATTGTGCTCCACGCCAATTTCGCTCAGCGTCTGCAAGCGGCGCAGTTCGAGTGCCCCCGGCACTTCGCCGATGGTCCGCGCTGCCTGTGCCAGCTTCTGCGAGGCTTCGAATTCGCCTTCGGCCTTGATGATTCGCGCGCGTTTCTCGCGGATCGCCTCGGCTTCGCGTGCGATGGCGCGCTGCATTTGCTCAGGGATATCGAGATCCTTGATCTCGACTGCATCGACCGTCACGCCCCATTGCCGCACGGTCGTGTCGAGCAGTTCAAGCAGGCGCTTGTTGATCGAGGTGCGGTCCTTGAGGATGAGATCGAGTTCGCTCTGTCCGATAGCATCGCGCAGTCCGGTCTCCGCCGCCTGGATCACCGCGCTCGTCCAGTTTTCCACGGTGGTCACCACCTTCGCCGCATCGACCGCGCGAAACCACAGCACCGCGTTGATCTTCACCGCCACGCCATCACGAGTCACGGTTTCCTGCGTGGCGAGGGCAAAGGTGATCACGCGCTGGTCGATCTTGACCACCCGCTCGACCAGCGGGATCAGCCAGAACCAGCCGGGCCCCTTGGTCTCGACCAGCCGGCCGAGGCGGAACACCACACCGCGCTGATACTCCTGATTGATGCCGAAGGATTGCAGCGCCAACACCACGAACACGAATATGGCGACCAGGCCGAACCATGAAACCGTCTCAAACATCATCATGCTCCTTTGGCCGGGCGGCAATGGCGCTATTCGCCGGGCGCGCGGGCCTTGATCGCGAGAGCATGGACCCTTTGCCCTGGAATGTCGCCCAGCGCGGCGTTGATCAGGCGCTGGCGCTGCACGCGCGATACGCCGGTGAAGGCTGCGCTTTCGATCTCCACGGTGAAATGCGATTCGCCCGATCCGTCATCGCCCATATGGCCGCTGTGGCGGGCGCTGTCGTTGATAACGGCGAGGGTGCTCGGCGCGAAGGCCGCGGTGAGCAATTGGGTGATTTCTTGGGCAATGGGTCCGGTCATGACTTCCATCTTAGCTGAAGATTGCCCATGTGGAAGGCTCATGAAACATGATCGCTTTCACGGCCGCATCCCGAACAGCGGGCGGCAATGTGCTGCCCCTGGTTGCAGCGAGCCGGGCGAGTTCCGCGCGCCGGGCGGCCGTGCACCCGGTGCCGACGGCCCCGGCGATTATCGCTGGATGTGCCTTGAACACGTGCGCCAGTTCAATGCGGGCTACGATTTCTTCAAGGG
>CANFIV010000217.1 GCA_947446935.1 Sphingomonadaceae bacterium
ATCCTGCCCTCGATCGCGAGCGCCGCCTGACCCCAGCGATCCTTCTGGTTTTCCGGGAAATAGCGCGAGATCTTGAGATCGCCTTGCGAAGGCTTGTAGCCGAAGGTGCCGTGCGCTTTTTCCTCCTGGCCCATTGCGGACAGCGTCGCGGTCCAGTTGTCGTCCAGTTCAACCTTGAGTGCGGCGCGCCCGCCGTAGGTATCGACCGAGTTCTGGTCTGCCCCTGCAAGCGCGCGATTGTCGCGCACGAAGCCCGAAGTCGGATAGCGCTGCGACGGCCCGCGCACATTGTCGATAAAGCCGCCATCGTGCTGGTAGAAGCCCACGAGCCGCAATGCGGCATGGCTCGACAGCGGCAGGTTGAGATATCCTTCGGCAATGCCACCCGGTTTGCCATGCGTGACGGCAGTGGCGGTGAGATCGACCGAGCCCGAAAAGCCCTTGAGATCGGGTTTGTTGGTGATCATGCGGAGCGTGCCTGCCTCGCTGCTCGCACCATAAAGCGTGCCCTGCGGCCCGGCCAGCGCCTCGACCCGCGCAAAATCGTAGACGTGCACATCGACATTCGAGCCGATCGTGGTGACCGGCTGCTCATCAAGATAGACGCCCACGGTCGGCAGTGAGCCGGTGGAAAGGCGGTTGCCGTTGCTCAGCCCGCGAAAGAACACCTCGGCCTGTCCCGGCCCATAGCTCGTGAACGAAAGGCTGGGAAGGAACTTGGCGTAATCATTGAAAGTGCGCACATTGCGCTGTTCGAGCGCGCGGGTATCGAAGGCCTGGATCGAGAGCGGCACATTCTGCAGCTTCTCCGAACGCTTTTGCGCGGTGACGACGATTTCACCGGGAGCGGCGGGCGCATCGTTGGCGGCAGCTTGATCCGCTGCCTGCGCGTGGAGCGGCCCGGCAATCACCAGCGCTTGCAGACTGATCCCCCAAGCCCAAAGTTTCGATTTGCCCATGCCCTCAATACCCTCACTGATCGGCGTCCCCAACCCTAGTTAGCGGGGATGACGCAGGGATTACAGTTGTGTTTGGGGTTGCGCCGCCGGTTGCGGTGGGGTGTGATGCACCGGAACGCACAGACCGGCAGGGGCAGCACTATGATGAAGGCGATGATCGGGGCGACCGCCGCGCTGATGCTGGTTCCCGCCGAGGCCTATGCGGCAGATCCGGCCCCGCGCCCGGACCAACTTGCGTTTCGCGATCTCTACAAGGAGCTGGTCGAAACCGACACATCGGTCGCCACCGGCAATTGCACCGCGCTGGCGGAAAAGATTGCGGCCCGCTTCAGGGCCGCAGGCTTTCCCGAAGGCCAGTTGACCCCGTTTCGAGACGAGGCGCTGCCTCTTGACGGCGGACTTGTCGTGACGTTCCCCGGCAGCTCGCGCAAAGCAAAGCCGATGCTGCTGCTGGGCCATATCGATGTGGTCAATGCCCGGCGCGAGGATTGGGTACGGGGTCCCTTCGAGTTCATCGAGGAAGGCGGGTATTTCTACGGGCGCGGCACATCGGACATGAAGGCGCTCGATGCGATCTGGATCGACACGCTGCTGCGATTTCACGCCGAAGCCTATCGCCCCAAGCGCACCATCAAGCTGGCGCTGACGTGCGGCGAGGAATCGGGCGCACGAATGAACGGCGCGCAGTGGCTGGCCGAGCACAAGCCCGAGCTTCTTGCGGCAGCCTTCGCGCTCAATGAAGGCGGCGGCGGCCAGACCGACGGACACGGCAAAGTGCTGAGCCAATCGATGCAGATCGGCGAGAAATCCTATCGCAACTTCGAATTGCAGGCGACCAACCCGGGTGGGCACAGCTCGGTGCCTGTGGACGACAACGCGATCTATGAACTGTCCGACGCGTTGCAGCACGTGCGCGCGCTGAAGTTTTCGGTGCGGTTCAACGATACGACGCGGGCCTATTTCGCCAAAGTCGGTGCATCGCGCAGGGATGGCATCGGCGCGGCCATGGCGCGGCTATCGGCGAATCCGGCGGATAAGGATGCAGAAGCAGTGGTTTCGGCCGACCGCACGCTCAATTCGATGCTGCGCACGACCTGCGTCGCGACAATGCTGGAGGGTGGGCACGCGGCCAACGCCTTGCCGCAGCGGGCCAAGGCAACGATCAATTGCCGGATCGTGCCGGGCGAGGACGCGAATACGACCCGCGCAGCGCTGGTGAACGCAATCGGCGACGCCAAGGTCAGTGTCACGCTGGTCGGACGACAGCGCCCCATCGCCGTGCCGCCGCCGCTCGATCCCGCGATCATGCTTCCGGCCGAGAAGCTGGTCGCACGCTATTTCCCCGGTGTGCCGCTGGTACCCGCGATGATGACTTGGGCGACCGATGCGACATATCTCGGGCCGCTCGGTATTCCGACTTATGGCGTGCCTGGCCCTTGGAGCGATCCCGATGGTAACGGCTTGCATGGACTGAACGAGCGGAATGCGGTGCAATCCGCCTATGTCGGGCGCGATTTCCTCTATGACCTGGTGAAGGCCTACGCCGCGCAGGAATAGGCGCTTCGGTTCAGGGCCGCACCAGCAGGTTGCCGGTGTGGCCGCCCGCAAAGAGCAGCAGCAGCGCCTCGGCGAAGTGGTCGATGCCTTCGACAACCTGCTCGGGCAGAACCAGTTTGCCCGCCGCCATCAGCCCGGCGATCTCGGCCTTGGCTTCGGGGAAGCGCGCGGCGTGGTGCGTCACCACGAAGCCCTTCATCACCGCATTGCGCTCGGCAAGCTTGAGGTAATTCTTGGGGCCGCGCACATTGCCAAGGTCCGAATATTGAGAGATCGCACCGCATATTGCGATTCGGGCATCGGCGGGTGCGAGGTTTTCGAGCGCGATATCCAGGATCTCCCCACCCACGTTGTCGAAAAACACATTGATCCCGCCCGATGTTGCCGCCGCGACTTCGGCCGCAACATCGGCGTTCTTGTAGTCGACCGCGACATCGGCGCCGAGTTGCTCGGTCAGGTAGCGGCACTTGGCCGGCCCTCCGGCGATCCCGATCACCCGCGCGCCGCGCGCCTTGGCAAGCATCACCACCATCGAGCCGACAGCCCCGGCCGCGCCCGAGACGAGCACCGTATCGCCCGACCGCACCTCTGCCACGGCAATCAAGCCGACCCAGGCAGTGAGGCCTGTGGTCAACCCGAGCGGACCGACGTAGTCGCGGGGTTGGAGACTGTTTGACAGGTCGAGCTTGGTCAGCGCTGCGACTGGCATCAAGGCATGGGTCTGCGCCGAGAGCGGCCCGAAGACCCAATCGCCGCTGGCCAGTGCATCGCTGGCGCTTTCCACCACCTGCCCCACGCCGAGCGCGCGGATCGTTGCGCCAAGTCCAGCGGTTTCATGAAAACTGCCCGGGGTGAGCGTAGTGCGGATCCACGCGTCGATCGACAGCGTATCGACCTTCACCACGACATGGCCCGGCGGAACATCGCCGACGGCACTGTCCTCGATCCCGAAATCCTCGAGCAGCGGCATGCCGTCGCGGTATTGCTTGAGGAAGACCCGGCGGTTGGTGTGCGGCATTTTGGTTCCCCTGGTGGGCGCTGATGCCGTGGGGCTAGGCGGCTAGGCGGGCACTCGCCATTGCCAATTTGATTAGCGCGGGTCGCTGTCGCCATGCCTCTTGGTGCAAGTGTTTACTTGCCGAACCGGCTCCGGCGACGCAGACCACGGGCACACCGTGGGAAAGGATTGCCACCATGAACGCACGATTCCTGCTTGCTATCGGCGGTATCGCCGCGATCGCCGCCGCGCCGGCCGCGGCCCAATCCGTGCAGGATGCCGGGGCGCTTCTTGGCCGAATTCTGGGCTCACCGACGGCTGCAACATCCACAACTCCCAGTGCGCCGCCACCCAATGTCAGCAGCAGCGAGGCCTCGAACGGGCTCAAGCTCGCGCTGGGCAAAGCAGCGGAGACGGTTGTGGGGCAACTGGGCAGGCCGGGTGGGTTTGCCAATGATCCCAAAGTGCGCATCGGCCTGCCCGGCCCGCTGGGCAAACTGAACGGCCTGCTCGGGATGCTCGACAACGCCGGGGTGACCGACGGACTTTCGGGCAAGCTCAACGCCGCAGCGGAAGGCGCAGTGGGCAGGGCCCTGCCGCTGCTGAAGAGCGCGATCACGCGCATGACGGTAACCGATGCGCTCGGCATCGTGACCGGGGGCGACACTTCGGCC
>CANFIV010000218.1 GCA_947446935.1 Sphingomonadaceae bacterium
GGGCATACATGCCCGCAGCCCGGTCATAGGGCACGCCGAACTTGTTCTCGGCCTTGCCGGTCGAGATCTTGCCGTGGGTGCCGGCATCGACATCGGGATTGATCCTGAGCGCGCAGATCGCGACTTTGCCCATGCTGGCGGCGATCTCGGCCAGTTCCTGGCCCTCTTCCTCGCTCTCGAGATTGAACTGCCCGATCCCGGCTTCCAGCGCACGGCGCATTTCCGCCGCCGTCTTGCCCACGCCCGAAAAGACCACACCCTCCGGAGCCATGCCTGCGGCGAGCGCGCGGTCCATCTCACCGCCAGAGACCACGTCCGCACCGTAGCCTTCTGCCGCCAAGACCTTGAGCACCGAGAGGTTGGGATTCGATTTCACCGCAAACGCCAGCTTCACGCGCGGCAGCACAGAGAGCGCATCGCGAAACACGCGGGCATGGCGCGTCAAGGTCGCGCGCGAATAGACATAGACCGGGGTGCCGACCGCTTCGGCAATCTGCGGCAACGGAATAGCTTCAGCGTGGAGCACGCCGCTCTGATATTCAAAATGGTCCATCGGTATTTCCTGAAAAGGCGTTCGGCGTTTGCCGGAGAGTGTGTTCAGTCTTCAGGCGGCAGGTCGAACGGGTCGTCCTCCCGGTCCTGCGACCGGCTGCGCAGCTCGACGCTGCGCTCGGGTTTCGCCTGCACCGGCGGGGTGAGCAGCGCGTCCGGACTGGGTTTGTCTTCGCGGCCATAGGGCGCGGCGGGCAGAGCCTTGCCCTGCGCCGGCAACAGTTCGCGCCGCGCGCCGCACCCGGCAAGCGCTCCGCCCATGGCAGCCAGCAGCAGTAGGTTCCGAACCCGGATCATTGCGCCTCCAGGCCCAGCGCTGCGCGCGCCTCGGCCACGCGTTTCAATACCTCAACCGGTGCGGTTCCGCCATGGCTGGCGCGCGCCGCAACCGAAGCCTCCACCGAGAGCGCGGCATAGACCCGCTCGTCGATGCGCGGATCGATGGCTTTCAGGTCGTCGATCGACAGTTGATCGAGCGCCACGCCCCGGCTTTCCGCCAGCTTGACCGCGCTGCCGGTGATATGGTGCGCCTCGCGGAAGGGGATGTTCGCCTGCCGCACCAGCCAGTCGGCGAGATCGGTCGCGGTGGCATAACCCAGCTCCGCCGCTCCGCGCATCCGGTCTGTGCGGAACGTGGCTTCCGCCACCATGCCCGTCATCGCCGCGATCGAGAGCGCCAGCAGCGAGGCCGCCTCGAACACCGGCGGCTTGTCGTCCTGCATGTCCTTCGAATAGGCCAGCGGCAGGCCCTTCATCGTGATCATCAGCGCAGTAAGGCAGCCGACGATCCGGCCCGAATGCCCGCGCACCAGCTCCGCCGCATCGGGGTTTTTCTTCTGCGGCATGATCGAGCTGCCGGTAGAAAGGCTGTCAGGCAGAGTGACGAAGCCAAACGGCTGGCTCGCCCAGATGATGAACTCTTCCGCCAATCGCGAAAGATGCAGCGAGCATTGCGCCGCCGCCATCAGGAAATCGAGCGCGAAGTCCCGGTCGGAAACCGAATCGAGGCTGTTCGCGGTCGGCCCGTCAAAGCCCAGCGCTGCCGCCGTTTGGGCGCGGTTGATCGGAAAACCTGTCCCCGCCAGCGCCGCCGCACCCAAGGGGCACTGATTCATCCGGACGCGCGCATCGGCGAGGCGCGAACGGTCGCGCTGGATCATCTCGTAATAGGCCATCAGGTGGTGGCCCAGCGTCACCGGCTGCGCGGTTTGCAAATGCGTGAAGCCGGGCATGATGCTCGCGGCATGTTCGCCCGCGCGAGTGATGAGCGCGACTTGCAGCGCCTGCAGGGCTGCGCCGGTCTGATCGACAGTGTCGCGCACCCAAAGCCGGAAATCGGTCGCCACCTGATCGTTGCGGCTGCGCGCCGTGTGGAGCCGCCCCGCCGCCGCGCCAATCAGTTCGGCCAGTCGGCTTTCCGTCGTCATGTGGATGTCTTCGAGGTCCCAGTTCTCCGGAACCCCGCTCGCCTCATATTCTGCAGCGACCTGATCGAGCCCGCCCGCGATCAGCGCCGCGTCCTCGGTGGTCACAATGCCCTGCGCGCCCAGCATGGCCACATGGGCCTTTGACGCGGCGATATCCTGCCGCCAAAGGGCTTTGTCGAAGGGAATCGAGGCGTTGATCTCGCGCATCACGGCCGAAGGGCCCGCCGCGAAGCGCCCGCCCCACATCTGGTTGGAGCCTGAATTGCCGCTCATGTCGCTGCGTCCGCCTGCTTTCGTGATGATGCCACTGGCCCTGCTTGCCGCGAGCCTCGTCACGGGCTGCGATAGGCAAACCCCGGCGGAGGCGCAACCGCCCAGCGCGCAAGCACCTTCTGCCGCGTCCGCCGAGGCACCGGGGTCCTTCAACGGCACGCTCGATATCGCCAATCGCGGCGCGGCGATGCCTGATTTCACCTTCACCGATCCCTCGGGCGCGAAGCTGCGCACACTGGATCTCAAGGGCAAGCCGGTGCTGATCAACCTCTGGGCGACATGGTGCGGCCCTTGCGTGCTCGAAATGCCCACGCTCGACGCGCTCGCTGCCAGCCATGCAGACAAGCTCAAGGTCGTGACGATCTCGCAGGATATCGATCAGGCAGAGGCAGTTGGCGCGTTTTTCAAGGACCGCAAGCTTACGCACCTCGCTCCCTGGCTCGATCCCGAGAACGCGATGAGCCAGCACTACAATACCGAAATGCTGCCCACGTCCGTGCTCTATGATGCGAATGGCCGCGAGGTCTGGCGCATGATCGGCTCGCACGACTGGTCGGGCCCGCGCACCGACGCGATGCTGGCCGATACACTGCACTGACTGCTCAAGCGGACGCCGCCAATATGGCGCCAAGCTGCGCCACCACCGCCGGATCATCCCCGCTTGCCGCAAGCGCGCGCCGCGCCATGGCCGAAGCCTCCGCACGGCGGCGCTGCTTCCACAGCAGCCGCGCGGCGAGCGCCAACGCGGCCCCATGATCCGGCACATGCCGGTCCAGCATGGCTAGTACATCCAACGCGGCAGCCACTTCTCCGCGCTTGACCAGCGTGCGCGCCAGCGTGAGCCCCGACCAGACGTCGCTCAGATCGGCCTCGACCAGACGGGCCAGCGTCGTGCAGGCTTCGGCCAGTTGCCCGACCGCAATCTCGATCCGCGCACAGCGTGCCAGCAATTCGCCATCATCGGGAGAGCTCGCAAGATGGCGGCGACATAGCGCCAATGCGCGCATGCCATGGCCCATTGCCAATAACTGTGCCGCCAGCTTGGTCGCTAATTCGGGCAGTGTGAAATTCAGAGGTTCGGCTAGCATTGTCAGCTCCGCCAGACCTGCCGCATCGCGCAGCCGCTCCATCCGCACGAAGGTGTGATAGAGCCGCTGCGGGTTCGCCGTTCCGCTTGCGGCGAAGCGCGCCAGCAGCGCCGCGCCTGCGTTCGAATTTACCCGGTCCTCCGAAGCAGCCAGCATGCGCGCCGCATCAAAAACCCAGTCGGGGTGATGCTGGCCAAGCGCCTCCTCAACCGCGGCGAGCTTCAGCGCAAAAGGCACTGCGGCATCTCCCTGCCCCAACGCCACCAGCAACCGCAGCGCCGCGATCTGGACGGCTGGGTCTGTGCTGACCTCAACCGCATCCGCCAGCCTGGCTCGCACCGCCTCGGCCGCCTCGAACTTCAGGCCTTCGACCAGATTGGCCATGTGCAACAGCGCCCGCGAGGTCTGATCTACGCTGCCCGGTTCATAGGCAGCAGTCACATGCTGCATGATCCGCGCCACGAAGTTTGGATTAACGTGGATGAGATCGTCCTCCCACACTTCCGGGCGACGGGTGATCGTCGCGATCTCATAGCTCGGAAAATAATCAACATCGCGGTGCGCAACGGAAACCTCGCCCGCCACCGCACGCAGCACAGCCTTGGAATGGGCATTGGCAACGCTGATATCGTCGGCAGTGAACGTGCGGCCGAGCACGACCGGCGATGTGGTGAGCAGCACCTTGCGCCGCCCGTCCACCAGCAGCGTCAGGGTCTTTTCAACAACGGTCTTGGCCGCCGCAAAGTCCAGCCGGGTGAAGTTGAAGCGCGCACGGTCCGGCCGGCGCGCCCAGGCCGTATCGAAATCGACATAGGTGCCCGACACAGCATCGTAC
>CANFIV010000219.1 GCA_947446935.1 Sphingomonadaceae bacterium
CTGCGCGAGGCCAAGTCCGAGATTGTGGCGCATCTTGGCCAGACCCTGCAACGCAGCGGCGCGGGGATAGGAGACGTTGCCCCCATGGCGCGCGGAAGCCAGATTGCCGAGGCTGAGGCCCGCGTAGTTGTGGCTGGGCCCGACAATGCCATCGAAGTTGATCTCGACAAGAGTGCTCATCTTGGGTTCCTTCAGCGCGCCACGTGCCAGACCATGTCACCCGGGCCCACGGCCAAGCCCTCGGCCGCGACGGGATCGATCACGATGCCCTCGCCATCACCAGCGACTTGGGCAAAGCAGCAGCGAAAATCGGCAAGCTTGCCGGTGGCGACCAATGCGCGGCCAGCAGTACCCTCGGGCGTACGGACTTCTGTTACCGGCACCATCTTCGCTTCGGCGATCGAGCGCACGCGGTCGGTGCGCGCAGTCATCGTCGGGCCGCCGTCGAAGATGTCGATATAGCCCTCGGCGGCAAAGCCTTCGCCTTCCAGCATGCGCATCGCGGCGCGGCCGCTGGGATGCGGCAGGCCGATGGCCGAGCGTGCGGTTTCGGGCAGCATGGCGACATAGACCGGATGCTTGGGCATCAGGTCAGCAATGAACTGGTTGCCGTTGATCGCATTGAAATAATCGGCTTCCTGAAAGTTCATGCCGAAGAAGCGCCCGGCCACGCCGTCCCAGAACGGCGATCCGCCGCGTTCGTCGATCACCCCGCGCAGTTCGGCCAGGATCCGGTCGGCAAAGCGCTTTCGGTGCATTGCAATGAACAGGTAGCGGCTGCGCGCCAGCAGCATGCCGAGCCCCCCGGCGCGCTCGCCGGGATGGAGGAACAGCCCGCCGACTTCGCTCGAACCCTCAAGATCGGTCACCAAGTTAAGCAATTCGGCGCGGAATGTGCGGCCGAGTTCCTTGGAATGCTGCGTCAACGTCGCGATGCGGTAGGAATAGAACGGCCAAGTCTGCCCTATATGCGTGAAGATCTGGCAGGTTCCGCGCACTTCGCCGGTGGCTACATCCTCCAAGATCAGCACGAAAAGCTCGTCGCGCAGCGCGCCGGGCTCGCTGTCCTCAGGGTTCGCGAAAGCGGCGCCAGCGCGCTCCAGCTTGGCGATCAACGCCTTGCGGTCAGCCGGCAGATTGGTGAAGCCGCCCCCGGTCAGCTTGGCCATCTCGTAGAGATGCTCCAGGTCCGAGGTGCGGGCCGCGCGGATGCGATGGGTCACTGGATTACTCTCCCCCGGAAAGCCTGTGCAGCACGAGCGCCGAAAGCGCGGCGCGCTCCGCCAGCGACGCTGCGATCATATACTCCTGCGGCGAGTGGATCGCTCCGCCGCGCACGCCCATGGTATCAACCACCGGCACGCCGAGCGCGGCGATATTGTTGCCATCGCAGACGCCGCCCGAGGACTGCCAGCGGATAGGTTGGCCCAGCGCCGCGCCGCAGCTGCGCACGAGTTCGAACAACTTCTCCGCTTCGGGCGTCAAGGGTTTGGGCGGACGGCTGATTCCGCCATGGAGGTGGATCGAAACTTCGTGCGCCAGTTCGACTTCGCGCAGCAGCAGGCCAATGGCTGCGGCAAAGCGGGCTGCATCTTCCTCTGCACGCGGGCGGATGTTGAAGCGCAGCACCGCGTGATCGGGCACGACATTGTTGGCCGAACCGCCGTCGATCCGCGCGGGGTTGATCGCGAGGCCCTCTCCCGAAAGCGCCTTCAGCCGCAGCGCGAGATCGGCAGCCGCCACCAGCGCGTTGCGCCCGTCTTGCGGGTTGCGCCCTGCGTGAGCCGAGCGACCGGTAACGACCGCGCTATAGTTGCCGCTGCCGCCACGCGACCCGGCAAGCGTGCCATCGGGCAAGGCGGAGGGCTCATAGGTCAGCGCCGCCGCCTTGCCGCGCGCGAGTTCGGCAATCAGCGGGGCGGAGGCGAGGCTGCCGGTCTCCTCATCCGAATTGATCATCACATCATAGCCGGTCGAGGCCGCCAGCGGGCTCGTTTCGAAGGCCTTGAGCGCAGCCAGGATCACCGCGATGCCGCCCTTCATATCCGCCGTGCCGGGGCCGCCCAGTGTTTCGGCATCGAGCCAGGTCAGCGTTTGGAACGGGTGGTCCGACGGATAGACGGTGTCCATGTGTCCGGTCAGCAGATAGCGGCGCGGGGCACCGGGGCGGACCGAGAGCACCACGTGATCCCCATGATCGATCGCCACTGCACGGCCATCGACGGCAATCGCTTCGACCAGGGCGGGGCGCACCAGACGGACCTCGCCGGGCAGCGCGGCAAAGGCATCGGCAAGCAGCGCCGCCTGCTGCGCGAGCCCAGCCAGATTGCGCGTGCCGGTGTTGATGGCGCACCACGTTTCCACCTCGGCCAGCATGGCGGGCGCGTCGATCCCGGCGATGAGGGCGGCTTCGGAAGGCGTCAGCGTGGACATGGTGTGCCCGCTCTAGCCTGCCCCGGTGCCGGGGTGAACCCCCACCGCAGGCGCCGCAGGTGATTGCCAAGGCGTGCGGCTTGTCGCATAGGCGCGGGTATCCTCCCCGGGACACGTTTTTTCGCTCTGCTGCATGGCTGCCAAGGCCTGTGCGGCGTATTCCATGTGCTTGAAACGAATGGGAACAGGTCAGATGAACGAACGGACTTCCAAGGCCGGGCTGCAGGTCGACACCGCGCTGGCGGGGTTTGTTGATGCAGAAGTGCTCGCGCCGCTCGGTCTGGATTCGGCCGCGTTCTGGCAGGGCTTTGCCGCGCTGTGTGACCGCTTTGTGCCCGCGAACCGCGCGCTCGTCGCCAAGCGCGAGACCTTGCAGCACGCGATCGACGACTGGCACATGGCGCGCGACGGCCACCCCCACGATGGCGAGGCCTACCGCGCGTTCCTCGCTGAAATCGGCTACCTTGTGCCCGAACCCGCGCCGTTCCAGATCGGCACCGAGAACGTCGATCCCGAAATCGCACGCATGGCTGGCCCGCAGCTCGTCGTGCCCATGCTGAACGACCGCTTCGTGCTCAATGCCGCCAATGCGCGCTGGGGCAGCCTGTACGACGCGTTCTATGGCACCGATGCGCTCGATGCGCCTGCGGCCCTGCCGGGCGGCTATGACAAGGTCCGGGGCGCGGCTGTGGTCAAGGCTGCGCGCGCGTTCCTCGATTCGGCGGTGCCGCTGGAAGGCATGAGCTGGAGCGACTGGGATGGCGGCGAGACGCTTCCCTTGCGCGATCCGGCGCAATTCGTGGCCCGCGCGGCGGGCGGCATCCTGCTGAAGCACAACGGCCTCCACATCGAGATCGTGATCGACCCGGCCTCGTCCGTCGGCGCGGACGACAAGGCGGGCATTGCCGATGTCGTGCTCGAAGCCGCGCTCTCCACGATCGTCGATCTGGAAGACTCGGTCGCGGCGGTCGATGCCGAAGACAAGCTGCTCGGCTATCGCAACTGGCTCGGCCTGATGCGCGGCGACCTCTCCGCCAGCTTCGCCAAGGGCGGCAAGACCTTGACGCGCACCTTGAACGGCGACCGCGAATGGACGCTGCCCGACGGCTGCATGCTCACCCTGCCGGGCCGCAGCGTGCTGTTCGTGCGCAATGTCGGCCACCTCATGACCAACCCGGCGATCCTGCTGGCGGACGGCTCGGAGATCCCGGAGGGGATCATGGATGCAGCGATCACCTCGGCCATCGGCGTGCACGATCTGAAGCGCGTGGGCCGCTTCACCAACAGCCGCACCGGCTCGATCTATATCGTGAAGCCCAAGATGCACGGGCCCGAAGAAGCCGCTTTCGCCAACGACCTGTTCGCTGGGGTGGAAGACCTGCTGGGCCTCGCGCGGAACACGATCAAGATCGGCGTGATGGACGAGGAGCGCCGCACCTCCGCCAATCTCGCCGCCTGCATCGCGGCGGTGAAAGACCGCGTGTGCTTCATCAACACCGGGTTCCTCGATCGGACTGGCGACGAACTCCACACCTCGATGGAAGCGGGCCCCATGGTGCGCAAGGGCGCGATGAAAGCCTCGCGCTGGATCGCCGCCTATGAACAGCGCAACGTCTGCATCGGCCTCGCGCACGGGCTCTCCGGCAAGGCTCAGATCGGCAAGGGCATGTGGGCCGCGCCCGACATGATGCACGACATGATGGAGCAGAAGATCGCCCATCCGCGCACCGGTGCCAACAC
>CANFIV010000220.1 GCA_947446935.1 Sphingomonadaceae bacterium
CAGCAGCAGAACGGCTCGCCGAAGAAATGGGGGCGTTCCTCGCATGGTTCGAAGGTCCGTCCGATTGCGACGCTGTGATCAAGGCGGCTCTGGCACACCTATGGTACGTCACCATCCATCCGTTCGACGACGGAAACGGCCGCATCGCCCGGGCCATTGCCGACATGGCTTTGGCGCGCTCGGAAGGCAGCCCTCAGCGGTTCTATTCGATGTCCGCCGAGATCCGCCAGCGACGCAAGGGGTACTACGACATTCTAGAGATGACCCAGAAGGGCGACCTCGATGTCACGGACTGGCTGATTTGGTTCCTCGATTGCCTTGACGGGGCTATCACCCTTTCCGAGACCGATTTGCAGCACGTGCTGGGAAAAGCCCGTTTCTGGGAGGCAAACCGCGAGACGCCGCTCAACGACCGCCAACGGCTGATGCTTAACAAGCTTATAGATGGCTTCGAAGGAAAGCTCACGTCCTCCAAATGGGCGAGCATCGCCAAATGCTCACAGGACACTGCACTGAGGGATATCGAGGCATTGATTGCTCTGGGAGTCCTGGAGAAGGAACCAGCCGGCGGCCGGAGCACCAGCTATCGACTTGGCCAGAGTTAGCACTGATCGGCGGAGACGCTATCGATTAGCGCTGCGGTTTGGTGCCTCTGCCGTATGGTAGGCCAGCACTGTGGGTCCACGTGTGGGTCCAGCTCTTGAGCAAATTCTATTTTCTGATTTCAATGAAAGGCTTGAGCCAAAAAATTGGATGACTCCGTCTCCGCCAGCGTTTGGACAAGTGTCCGACCTTAAATAAAACTTTTGAAAACAAATACTTTCAGCGGCATGTGCATAGCGAGTTACAAAACACCTCGATCGGCGTGGAAACAGATTCAGGTTCGTCCGCCGCATTCGCACTGACGAGCAACAGCTGCTTGGCGGTCGGCAGATCAATCCCAAGAGCTTCGGTGCCGTGTCGACGCGCGAAACCGAGCATACATGTCCGAACTCGAACAGGCCGCGCATCCCGCCAGGTTCCGGACCGGCTTGGCAGGCTCCACTCACCGATCCGAAGCGCCGAACCTTATGGGGCGGAATACATCATCGACCCGGGCGACACTCGTCCCCTACTGTGCAAATTCGCCGGGCGGGCGTGGGGAAAACTGAGTGCTTCGTGAGCTTCCAGCGTCGGCTTCATGACATCGGCGAGCATCCAATGAGGCGCCCACAGTGCGACTATTGCAAGTTCCAAGGGTCGATTTGGGCGGGATCTGGGCGGCACATCTCGCTTGGCTTTGCCTTGATTTGAACGACTATGCGGCAAACAATCCGGCGAACTGTTTGCGCAGCTCCGCCTTGAGCACCTTGCCCATCGCATTGCGCGGGAATTCCTCGAGCAGGCGGATGGCCTTGGGCTGCTTGAAGCGGGCGAGTTTCTCGGTCGCCACCGCTGCGATCAAGGCCGGGTCCATGTCGGGCCTGTCCGATGTCACGACTGCCACCACGGCTTCGCCGAAATCAGGATGCGGCACGCCGATGATCGCCACGTCGGTAACGCCGTCCACCTCGGCGAGCACCATTTCAAGCTCGGCCGGATAGATGTTAAATCCGCCCGAGATGATCAGATCCTTTGAGCGTCCGGCGATTGTCACGCGCCCACTCGCATCGCGAAAGCCGGTGTCACCGGTGACGAAGAACCCGTCGGGTCCGATGGCTTCAGCCGTGGCTTCGGGACGGCGCCAGTATCCTGCGCAAAGGTTCGGGCCGCGAATTTCGATTTCGCCGACCTCGCCGGGCGGGAGCTCGGTCCGCGCTGTGCCGCCGACCACCCGCAGTTCCACGCCCGGGAGCGGATAGCCAACGGTGCCTGCAATCCGGCCGTCCTGCTCGTAGCGGTTGGACGTGATCATCACCGCCTCGGTCATGCCGTAGCGCTCGAGTATGCGTTGCCCGGTCCGTTCTTCGAACTGGGCGAAGACCGAAGGCAGCAAGGGCGCCGAGCCGCAGACAAACAGGCGGATTGCCGCTGTGGCGGTGCGATCGAAATCGGCGCGGTCGAGCAGCCGGGTGTAGAACGTCGGCACGCCCATGAACACACTGACACTGGGCAGCAGCGAAACGACTTTCGCCGCATCGAACCGGCCCAGCAGATGCACGGTCGCGGCGCTGTAGAGCCCGAGATGCAGCGCCACGAACAGGCCGTGTGCGTGGAACAGCGGCAAGCTATGCAGGATCGAATCCGTGTCGGAAAAGCGCCAGGCCTCGTGCAGCGCGGCAACATTGGACGAGAGATTGCGGTGCATCAACATGGCACCCTTGGGCCTGCCGGTGGTGCCGGAGGTGAACAGGATCGCCGCGAGATCGGTCTCTGCCATGGCCTCCACCGCAAGGTCTGGCTCCAGCCGCGCCGCGAGCGCGGTGAGCGAACCAGTGCCGTCCGCCTCGAGCGTGGCGCGGGTCAGACCGTCGCCTTCGGGCGGAACGGCAGTGGCAGACCCGTGCACCAGCAGGACCGGATCAGCATCCTCGACCAGCAGAGCCACCTCACTCGCGGTGTAGGCCGGATTCATCGGCACGAAGATCGCTCCCGATGCAAGCACCGCCAGATAGGTAAGTGCGAAAGCCGGCGAGTTCTCCGCCTTGACCATCACCCGATCGCCCCGCTTCACGCCCAGTTCGCCCAGCGCTGCGCGGTAGCGCCCGATCGCGGCGGGAAGATCGCCAAAGGTGCAGACCGTCTCGCCCTGCCAGATCAGCGCGGGCTTGCTTTCATGCCCTGCGTGGCGCGAAAGAAAAATGGCAACGAGGTTTGCGTTCATGGCCCTGATCTCTCCGGCTTGCATTGCCAGTCCATAGAAGCCCGGCGGCTGGCCCGCAAAGCCTGACTTCTCATATTATGAAATGACCCTAGTGCGGGGCCGTGCCGCTCAAGGCCCTTGCCGCGTCCAACATTCCAGCGCTTTTGCCGATACATTTTAAGCTTGAAATAAATTGCTGGAATGCCACACTTCGGGCAAGTGCCATTGCACATCACCGCTAAATCGGCTGGTGTGAAACGCGGGCGCAGGACAGGAGAAATCACGATGGCGGATACGGGAATTCTTGCAGGCCTGCTGGGCGGAATCGCGGCTGGCGGGATCAAGGTCGTGGACCTTACGGAGACGCTGACACCCGATTACCCCACGATCACCCTCCCCGCTGAATTCGGGCAAGCATCGCCATTCGTGAAGGACGAAATCTCGCGCTATGATGATCGCGGGCCAGGCTGGTACTGGAACAACTTCACCATCAGCGAACACACCGGCACGCATTTCGATGCGCCGATCCACTGGGTCACCGGCAAGGATGTGGAGAACGGCGCGGTCGATACGATCGATCCGGCGCGATTCATTGCCCCGGTCTGCGTGATCGACTGCACCGCCGAGGTCGCGGCGAATCCCGATTTCATCCTCTCGGTTGAAGTTCTGGAAGCGTGGGAGGCCAAGCATGGCCGCATTCCCGCCGGAAGCTGGGTGTTCCTGCGCAGCGACTGGCGCAAGATCGCCGATCCTGCGAACTACACCAATCTTGACGAAAATGGTGCGCACTCGCCCGGCCCCGATGCCGCATCCACATTGTGGATGATCAATGAGCGCGACGTGCTCGGCTTCGGCACCGAATGCGTGGGCACCGATGCAGGTCAGGCCTTCCTGTTCGAGCCACAGTATCCCTGCCACCACTTCATGCACGGCGCGGGCCGCTATGGTCTGCAATGCATGACAAACCTCGATCTGTTGCCAGCGACCGGCGCAGTGATCGTGGCCGCGCCGCTGAAGATCGAGAACGGTTCCGGCAGCCCGCTGCGCGTGCTTGCGCTCGTTCCGGCCTGAGCCGCACAGATCATGGCCGAACGCTCGTTTGCAAAGGAAGTCGAGAAGCTGCGGATCGGCGCGGGCGAGGAGTTCGCCGGCGAAGGTATTCTCGCGGTCACCAAGGCCCTGCTGCAATCGGGCATTTCCTATGTGGGCGGCTATCAAGGCTCGCCGATCTCGCACCTGCTTGATGTGCTCGCGGATGCGCAGGACATCATGGGGGAACTGGGCATCCGCTTCGAAGCCTCGGCCAACGAGGCGGCCGCGGGCGCGATGCTGGCCGCCAGCGTCAACTATCCGCTGCGCGGCGCGGTCGCGTGGAAGTCGGTCGTGGGC